>CAZGNN010000001.1:0-38869 GCA_964527335.1 uncultured Spirochaetaceae bacterium
GTCCGACAGCACCGATTTCGCTGAGGGATTTGATACAGCCGTATGTGGGATCCTGCAGCATCTTGAGAATGTAGTCGATAGCCTCTGCATGAGTCGGGGAGGAGAACTCTGCGTTGAATTCCTCCTTGCCTCTGGACTTCTGTTCGATTGTCGAAACTTCCTGTCCGATTCTTTCGACAACACCTACTGTCAGGACATCCTTGTTGTCCCAGTCATATACCTGGTATTTGGCAGATGAGCTGCCGCAGTTCAGGGTCAGAATAACCATTATATATCTCCTATGATTTGATATCTTACGCCATGATAATCCCTTAACGGAAAAATCTCCACATCTAAGAGTCAAAAAATGGTTTTTTATGAGGAAGGGGTATAGTCAGGTAAGCTTATTAAGGGGTGAAAAATGAACAGAATAACGAATTATGTAGAATTTTGCCGGATTTTTTGACAGAAACGGGTACCTCCGGACCTTTATATAAGTGTATGAAGGTAATTTTACTTGTTGTTCTTCTGTTTCTTTTCCCGGCTGTGCCGGCCCCTTCAATGTCCTTTTCTGCCTATTCTGACGGCACAGTCGGAGTAAGGGACGACGGGATGACTGTGATCATTTCCCGTGAAGAACTCCTTGTGAAAATGCCCTGTTTCTCATTCGGTGCCATGGGGGATGGCGGGTTGATCTCCGTCCTGGATCATCCCTTTTCCTCCAGCTCCCTATCTCCCTCCTTCTCTCCGGCGAAGAGCGGAAAGAAAGCCGTCGGTTCATGCGTTTCTTACGGCGGCTTCTTTCTTTTCTCGTTCTTCGGGGAAAGAGGGGGAGCGGGAGTTCTCTACGAAGGTGAAAGGTGGAAGGCGGGAGCCGTCTACGCTTCTCCCGGGGACGATGAGGAGTATCAGACGGAAGTTCATCTCAGGACTGACAGACACACTTTCTGGCTTCTCGGCGAGTATGACGGGACATATCTTTCGGCTCGTGTGATGTCGTCCCTCTCCGGCAGAGGATACTTCTCGTCGCTTTTCCGTGCATCCGTGAAGCTTTCCGGAATCACACTCACCTACGGCAGGGGAAATGTCCAGGCCTTTTCGGCGGGTGCCGACGGATGGCAGAGCATGCTGAGCGCGTCTGTCCGGAGCGATTCGTTTTCCATAACGCATACCCTCAGGTACGCTCAGACCCCTGTCTATATCCGTCAGTACAGGGATTACGAATACAGAATAAGGGGAAAGCTCAGAATCGGACCCGTTATCCTTTCCGATTCGGTGACGAAGACATTCATAAGCGGAAAGACGAAGAGAAGCGAGAAGATCGCTCTCGGGTGGGAGGGAATCACCATCGCCTGGAATACGGAAAGCGGAAGCCTGTCGTGCACTCTGTCCGGAGGCGGTGCCGACGTGGAATGGGGGGACGGAAAACTCTCCGTTCAGATCAGGAGAACCATCAGTAACGGCAACGGCGCATTCACATTCTCTCTTTCCTCTTCCGGTTCATCGGAGTGGATTTATACCTTCACGTACTAGCCGACCCGGCCGCGTATTCTTATCTTTATCAATAATGCGGAAAACCGTATAATAAAGGGTAAATAATACGTGGAGGACAAGACATGAAGCTATTCAACACCATGACCCGTAAGGTTGAGGAATTCGTACCTATCAAGGAAAACAGGGTATCGATGTACTGCTGCGGTCCCACTGTATACAACTATGCACATATAGGAAATTTAAGGACATTCATTTTCGAGGATATTCTCAAGAGAACACTCCAGTACGACGGCTACAGGGTGACTCACGTCATGAACATCACCGATGTGGGGCATCTCACCGGCGACGGTGACGACGGCGAGGACAAGCTCGGAAAGAGAAGCCGTGAGACCGGAAAGAGCGTCTGGGACATTGCGGCATTCTACACCGATGCATTCTTCAAGGACGAGAAGGACCTCAACATAATCAGGCCTTCCGTCGTCTGCAAGGCAACGGATCATATCCAGGACATGATAAATCTCATAAAGGTTCTCGAGGAGAAGGGACACACATACACTTCAGGCGGCAACGTCTATTTCTCGATTGACACGATTGACGACTACGGCAAGCTTGCCGGCCAGAGCCAGGACGAGAAGCTGAGCGGAGCGCGCATCGCCGTCGACGGCAACAAGCGCAATCCCAAGGACTTCGTTCTCTGGTTCACGAACTCCAAGTTCGGCGAGCAGGCCATGATGTGGGACAGCCCGTGGGGCAGAGGATACCCCGGCTGGCATATCGAGTGCTCGGCAATGAGCATGAAGTATCTCGGACCTCACTTCGACATCCACTGCGGCGGTATTGACGCCATTCCGGTGCATCACACCAATGAGATAGCACAGAGCGAGGCAGCAACGGGCGAGAAGTGGGTGAACTACTGGTGCCACGGCGAGTTTCTTCTCAACGACAAGGGAAAGATGAGCAAGTCCTCGGGCGAGTTCCTGACTCTCCCCGTCGTCGTAAGCCACGGCTACAATGCCCTCGACTACCGCTACTTCTGTCTCTCTGGCCATTACCGCACACAGCTCAAGTTCAGCTGGGAGGCTCTCGACCATGCAAAGAGCGCAAGGGAAAAGCTTGTTGCAGCTGTTTCCGAGCTCAAGAAGGACAATAAGCCGGCATCTGTACTTTCCGAGAAGGCAGAAGGCTGGAAGAAGGCATTCTCGGACGCCATGAACAACGACCTCAGGGCTCCCGAGGCTCTTGCACAGATGTGGATGATGCTGAAGGACGGAGATATTACGGGAAGCGAGAAGCTTGCCCTTCTTCTGGACTTTGACCGCATACTCGGCCTCGAACTCGACAAGGTCGAGGCGAAGAGCGACGAAAAAGTCGGCGGAGAAAGAGAATGGAAGCTTCTCGAGGAACGCGCAGAAGCGAAGAAGAACAAAGACTGGGCAAGGGCTGACGAGATCAGGGCTGAGCTTCTCTCTCTCGGCTACATTGTAAAAGATACCCCGAAGGGTGCAGTTCTCGAAAAATCGGTGTAACCTTTGTATAGGAAAAATTGTTAGTAAGATGGAAATAAAAAGTACAAACCGGGACGATTTCAGGAAAGTATACGATGAAAACTACACTCTGCTGATGCAGGTAAGCATGCACATCGTCTACAACCAGGAGATTGCCGAGGACATAGTCCAGGAAGCCTTTGAGAGGTTCTTCATCAAGAACATGAGCTTCCCGAGCATGGACGACGCAAAGTACTGGCTCCTGAGAGTGACCAAGAATCTCGCCCTCAATCACCTCAAGCACAACAAGAGGGAACTCCAGCTTGTCGAGAAGGTGAAGAAGATGCCGGGAAGCGAAACGGCCAACTATGTTGACTCCGCCCGCACCGTCATCGAGGAAGAGGAGAGGAAGAGAGTGAGGGCCGCAGTCGAGGCTCTCCCCGACAACCTGAAGCTGGTAATACAGCTCAAGGAATATTCGGGCCTTGACTACAAGGCAATCGGAAAGGTGCTCGGCATTTCCGAAACTAATGTTAAGGTGAGGGTTCACAGGGCAAGAAGAAAGCTCGAGAGCCTTCTGACCTCGGAGGAAAAAGATGTGTATTGATCTTCAGATGCTGTCGGCATATATGGACGGAGAGCTCGCCGAGCCCTACAGGACTCAGGTTGAGGAACATCTCCTGCACTGTGCAACATGCCGCAATCTTCTCCATTCGATGGAGAGACTGGACAAGACCATCCAGAGTGACTCGTTCTCCGGGGAGACTCTGGAGAAGAACAAGGACGCCGTCTTTGACAAGCTTGACAACAAGTTCTTCCGCGAGAAGAACAGAATCAGCATCTTCCGCCGCAAGATCCAGATGAGCATTCCCCAGATGATAGCGACTGCGGCTGCAGTGACGTTCATCTTCGTCGGAGGCTTCGTACTCTTCGGAAGCAATGCCGGTCAGACAAGCGACATCCTCCCGTCATTCAACGTCAGCGCGAGCCAGGAGAATGTCAAATACGTCTCCAACACGGACAGCCTCGACAACTATTCCCTTGAGGAGATACTCCAGTACCTCGACAGCAAGGGTTATAATGTGGATATTTCAATCAAGGGTCTTCAGCCCCTTGAAGTGAGTGAAAACTGAAAGAAGTGCAGGGCGACCTGCACTTTATCTTTCCCTCAGTGGCGGTTGGTAATTGTTCCTTCACATTCTTTTTGGTAAACTTTCTCCCGAACGGAGGAAAATATGAAAGCCGTAGAACTCAGCAAGGCTTACAACCCGAAGGATTTTGAAGACCGCATCTACAATGAATGGAAGGAAAAGGGTGAATTCGGCCCTAAGGACGGAGAAGGACACTTCTCCGTAGTCATGCCGCCTCCAAACGTCACAGGTGTCCTTCACATGGGACATGCACTCAATAACAATCTGCAGGACATAATCGTCAGATACAAGAGAATGAAGGGACTCCCGACACTCTGGGTTCCGGGAACGGACCATGCGGGAATCGCGACACAGAACGTCGTCGAACGCCAGCTTGCAAAGGAAGGCCTCAGACGTCAGGACATCGGACGCGAGAAGTTTTTAGAGAGAACCTGGAAGGTTAAGGAAAAGCACCACGACATCATAAAGAGCCAGCTCGAGAAGCTGGGATGCTCATGCGACTGGGAGCATGAAAGATTCACTATGGATGAAGGTCTCAGCAGGGCAGTGAGGGAGGCATTCGTCACACTCTACGAGAGAGGCCTCATCTACAAGGGCAACTACCTTGTGAACTACTGCCCGAAGTGCGGAACGGCACTTGCGGACGATGAAGTCGAGTACGAGAATGTTCCCGGCAAGCTCTACGATGTCAGATACCCGTACGCTGACGGCTCTGGCTGGATTACGGTTGCCACGACACGTCCCGAGACGATGTTCGGTGATATGGCTGTCGCAGTCAACCCGACAGACGAGCGCTACACTTCCGTTGTCGGAAAGATGGTCCATCTTCCCCTTACCGACAGGGATATCCCGATCATAGCAGACAGCTTTGTCGAGAAGGAGTTCGGTACCGGTATGGTAAAGATCACGCCGGCACATGACCCCAACGACTGGGAATGCGGAAAGAGACACAATCTCGAACCCGTCAACATCCTCAATCCCGACGGCACGCTCAACGACGTATGCCCCGAGAAGTACCGCGGCCTTCCCGCTGCAGAGGCGAGAAAGCTTGTCGCAGATGATCTCAGGGAGCAGGGATACCTCATCAAGGAGACACCGTACAACCACGATGTAGGACACTGCTACCGCTGTCATACGGTTGTCGAACCATATCTTTCGGAGCAGTGGTTCGTGAGAATGCGCGGCATGGCAGACAAGGCCATCGCTGCATGGAAGAACGGCGACATCAACTTCTATCCCAAGAGATGGGAGAACACATACCTCCACTGGATGGAGACCATCAAGGACTGGTGCATCTCGCGTCAGCTCTGGTGGGGACACAGAATCCCGGTATGGTACTGCCAGGACTGCGGTGAGATGATAGTCTCCCGCACGGATGCCGTCGAGTGTCCGAAGTGTCACAGTCACAATCTCAAGCAGGAGAGCGATGTTCTCGACACATGGTTCTCGTCATGGCTCTGGCCGTTTAGTACTCTCGGCTGGCCGGACAAGACTGTCGATTTCGAGCGCTTCTTCCCGACGAACACGCTTGTCTCCGCATACGACATCATCTTCTTCTGGATCAGCCGTATGATCATGGCAAGCGAGGAGTTCCTCGGAGTCGCTCCCTTCAGGGATATCGTAATAACGGGACTCGTGAGAGATATCCAGGGAAGGAAGATGAGCAAGAGCCTCGGTAACGGCATCGACCCGCTGGAGGTAATCAAGGAATACGGCGCGGATGCCACGAAGTTCACGCTCTGCTACCTTGCCGCACAGGGACAGGATGTCCAGATTGACATGAACTCCTTCCGTCTGGGATCCAGGTTTGCAAACAAGATCTGGAACGCAACGAGATTCCTCCTCATGAACCTCGAGGGCAGGGAACTTGTTTCTGTCACACCCGACAAGCTCTCGGTCATGGACAAGTGGATCTACTCGTCACTCGGAAAGGCAATAAAGACCATCGACAGGGCCATGGAAGGATACCACTTCAACGAAGCCGCCAATGCGGTATATTCATTCTTCTGGAATGACTTCTGCGACTGGTACATCGAATCCAGCAAGGAGAAGCTCCTCCACGGCACGGATGAGGAGAAGAACGTGCAGGTATCGATCATCATGGATGTTCTCGAGATATCAATGAGGATGATGCATCCGTTCCTTTCGTTCCTCACGGAAGAGATTTATCAGAAGCTTCCGAACCATAAGGGTGATGTCATCTCTGCCCTGTATCCTGAGGCAAAGCCGGAGTGGGAGGACAAGGAGGCTGACGACGCCATGGAATATCTCCAGGAAATCGTCAGAGTCATCAGAGCTTCCCGCAGTTCTCTCGGAATCGGACCGGAGAAGAAGATCAAGGTTGTAATCAGACCTGACGGCGACAACGCCTTCATTCCGTTCCTCAACGACGAGAAGAACACGATAGCATCCTTCATCGGCTCCAATGCCCTTGTCATCGACACTGACGGTAAGGAAGATGTCGAGAAGCAGTTCCCGGTCCACGGACAGGGATTCGAGGCATTCGTATTTGCACGTGATGCCATCGATGTCGAAGCCGAGATAAAGAGACTCCAGAATGAGAAGGCAAAGGCCGAGGCTAATCTCGAAGGCAGCAACAGGAAGCTCTCCAACGAGAACTTCATCTCCCACGCAAAGAGTGAGGCTGTCGAGAAGGAGAGAAGCAAGAAGGCGGAATTCGAGGAGACTATCAGAAAGAGCAGCGAGCACATCGCACTTCTCGAGTCCCTCAGATAACCCCCTCACCGATTCAAATATGAGACCTCCCGGACAGGGAGGTCTTCTCTTCACTCTTTCTCGGCCTTCGACTCTTCGAGTATCTCGGCTCTTCGTGTCTTGCTGAGCTTCATTATTGCACTGAGCGCATTCCTTGCCTTTGTCGCGCTTGACTTGTAACCGTACTTATTGAACTTCTCGTTCTCCTGGAGATATGTTTCCATCTCCTTCTTCAGTTCATCATGTGTTGCCATTTCTTTTCTCCTTTTTCCTTTATTTCCCAAATGCTACCACAGATAGCGTGAAGAGCAAGAAAAAAAAGAGAAATGCACTAAAAAAAGCGGTACTCAGACCGCTTCTCCCTTCCAGATGAACTTCTTTCCCCTGAGCCTTGTGTGGACGCAGTGCAGATACATCACACATATGAGCACTATCGAGAACGAGCCCGAGAGCGATGTCGAGACGCGGAACTTCAGCCTGCGGCACGCGAAGAACCAGCTGATGTTGGTGAGGAGCCAACCCGAGAGCGTTATCCAGAGCATCGTATATTCTCCGCTGAGTATATACAGCGGCGTCAGAAGCGGCGCAAAAGATACGAGAGAGAGGAATATGACGGCGAGGATGAGGAGTGCGAACATCCCGACAGTCGGCCTGAAGACTCCCGCAAGGGAGCGCTCTATTCCCCTGAATGCCTCGGGGCCCGTATCGTACATCCTGCAGCAGACATGGTCGCTGAGAACGGTGAACTCGTACTTCTTTTTCTTCCTGAGGAATGCCTTGATTATTCCGAGGTCATCGCAGATCTGGTCACCGAGTACTGCATATCCTCCGACTTCGTCGTAGGAATCCTTCCTCATCATTATGAACTGTCCGATTCCGATTGCGAAAGAAGAGACCTTCAGTGCGTTGAAGATGAAGTGGGGGATACAGACGTTGGAGAACACCATGCTTGCCGTGATAGTGCGAGCAAAGTATGACTTCGAATACTCTGCGGGGAACCCCGAGAGTATGTCGAGTCCGTCGCCCTCCATTATCTTGAGGGCATTGAGAACACTCTTCGAGCGGTGTGTCGTGTCTGCATCTGTGCATAGGAGGTATTCTCCCTTTGCGTGGGGAATGAGATTGAGAAGGGCGTTCATCTTCCCGTGGGAAGCAAGCTTCTTCTCTCCGGTTTTGTAGCCTCTTACACGGCTGTCCTTCTTCTGGAACTCCTCGATTATTTCCCATGTTCTGTCAGTCGAGCGGTCGTCGATTACGAGAATCTCGATGTTCCTGTATTCCTGGTCGAGCATCGACTGGAGAAGAATGCCGAGATTCCTCTCCTCGTTTCTCGCCGGTATTATTACAGATACAAGCGGATTACGCTTGAGAGTGTATTTCTCGGCTCTCCTGTTTATCTTCAGGAATCTTACCGCATTGAGTGCGGAGCAGAGGAAAAGCCAGGCGCCGAAAACGGCAGTCATGTACATTATTACGGTCAGAAAGATCTTCATTTCTTGTCGAGTTTCTCCTTCAGGCTGATAATGGTCGGCTCACCGTGGTATATGTCCAGGGCAAGGGCGAGGTATTCCTTCGCCGATGAATAGTCCTTACGGTTGTAATATGCTGTCGCGAGAGCCCCGTAGAGCGAGAAGAGGTCGCTCTGACTCATCTTCTCCCTTTCCCCGAGAAGGGGAAGAAGCTCCTTTATGGCATTCTTGTTGGAGCCTCCGGCTATCTGTGGCGTGTAGATGAGTCTCCACGCGTTCATGAGGACGACGTAGATTTCGTCGCTGTAGGAGGAGTAGAGCTCCTTCGTCAGCGATGAGTTCTCCATGCCCTTGAACATGTCCTTCGAGATGTAGTACTCGGCTGACGAGTAGTCCGCGCGGCTTATCTTGGCGAGGACATCGTCGCGTCCCTCCATTTCGTCGACTGCCGCCCTGTCGAGGGCAAGGTGCTCCTCGGCTTCGTCCTTATGGCCGTTGTCGACGAGGTATCTCACCATGTTGTATTCGGCTCTTGCCTTTTCCTCCGCCGTAAGGTCCCCGGAGAGGTATTTACGGTAGAGGCTTTCGACTTCCGATTTTCCGTCGTTGTCCTTGATGGCCTTCATCAGGGCCTGCCACTCGGAATTCTGGTTGTACCTCGAATAGCTGTCCGTATATGAAAAGAGCAGGGAAGATGAGAAGATGATGACTGTTAACAGCAGCAGAATCTTTTTCAAGTTGCACCTCATCAGATGTATTTTATGTCGGAAAGCTTACGGATTATATAGCCTTCCCTGAGAGGAAGTGAAGTCTTTATATAACCCTTCTTCATATGGTCGAGCGAGAGAAGCGGGAATCCGTTCTCGTCGAGGAGTGTATAATCCTTATCCTTGAGGAGCGGTACGTCGGGTCCGATGAACTCCAGCTCGTCTCCTCTCTGGATGTGGTTCTTGCACACTATCTCGTAGACGCCTTTCTCCTTCTCCTCTCCGATGGAGCCGAGGAACGTGTAGTTGCGTTCGTATCCGTAGCTTGTCGGCCTCGAGACGTCGTCTTCCCTCTTTGTCTCGAAGGGGTCGGAGGAGTAGAAGAATCCTGTCGTGAACTCCCTGTGGGAAACGTCGAAGATGTCTCTCTTGTATTCGTCCATGTCGGGTGCGTTGTCGATGGCCTTGCGGTAGGCACGCGTCACGACTGCAACGTAATAGATGCTCTTCATCCTTCCCTCGATCTTGAGTGAGTCGAGTCCTGCATCCTTGAGGTCCTGGATGTGGTCGATCATGCAGAGGTCCTTTGAGGAGAGTATTGCCGTATAGCCGTCGCCTTCCTCGATGGGGAAGTACCTGCCTTTTCTTTCCTCTTCCTCGAGTGCATAGTGAAGGCGGTAGTTCCAGCGGCATGTATGCGAGCAGTCACCGCGGTTCGCACTGCGTCCCGTGAGGGCAGAGGAGAGAATGCACCGGCCCGAGTATGACATGCACATCGCGCCGTGGACGAAGGCCTCGAGTTCGAGGTCTGGAACCCTGTCCTTTATTCTCTTTATGTCGTCGAGGGATGCCTCGCGTCCCATGATGATACGCTTGAATCCCATAGCCTTGTACATCTTCGCGCTCTCGCTGTTGATGCAGCTTGCCTGCGTCGAGAGATGGAGTTCCTTCTCGGGAAAGTACTTCTGGAAGAAGGGGACGGTTCCGATGTCGCTCACGATGAAGCCGTCGAAGGGCCAGCGTGCTATCTCGTCCTTCATGCCCTCCAGCTCCTCTATCTGACGCTGTCTGAAGAGTATGTTCATCGTGCAGTAGAGCTTCTTTCCGCTCTTTTCCTTTATTTTTCTCACTTTCTCGAGTTCGTCTTCGGGAAAGTTTCCGGCGTTGGCCCTGAGCGAGAACTTCGTCAGTCCCATGTAGGCGGCATCGGCGCCGAAGTTGAATGCCGTTTCAAGTTTCTCATAGTTCCCCGCAGGGGAGAGCAGTTCTATTGCCATGTTCTGAATGCCTTCGAGAATGCCTCGGCCTGGAGTGCAAGCTGGGCTTCCTTCTCCTCCTCTTCCTTTTCGGTATTCTCTTTCGTCTTCTTTTCGAGTTCATCCTTCGAGAGCCGGGAAGAAGTCTCTGTCGGGAATGCTATCGCAATGACATCGAGTATGGTCTTTACGGTGTGGAAGACAACGTCTCCCTTCACTTCATCGTCCAGTTTCTCGAGGTCCCTGAGATTGTCGTACGGGATGATGATTTCACTGATGGAGTTCCTTCTTGCTCCGAGAATCTTCTCCTTGAGTCCGCCGATGGCTTCGACCTTGCCTGTCAGGGTGAGTTCTCCCGTCATTGCAAGCTTCTCCTTCACCGGTATTCTCCTGTACATGCTCCAGAGTGCCGTGAACAGTGTTATGCCGGCACTCGGACCGTCCTTCGGGACAGCGCCCTCGGGGCAGTGGAGATGAACGGAGTTCTTCTCGAAGAACTTCATGTCGAGTCCTCTCAGCCATGCCTCGTGCTTGACAGTCGACCAGGCTATCGAGACTGACTCCTTCATGACGTCGCCGAGCTGTCCCGTGACCTTCAGATCTCCCTTTTCCGGAATGGATACAGCCTCGACGGGAATGACATCGCCTCCGAATGCTGTCCATGCAAGACCCATTGCCATGCCGACGGTGTCCGCAACGACGATCCTGTCGCTCGGGAACGGCGGAAGATCAAGATAGCCCCTGAGGTCCTTTGCCGTGATCTTCACGGTCTTTCTCTCCTCTTCGGGTGTTTCGAGAATCTTCAGGGCGACCTTTCTCATAACCTTGTCGATCTCGTTCTTGAACTGTCTGACACCGGCTTCCCTTGCGTATTCCTCGGCAATGTGCGAGAGGGCCTTGTCTTCGAACTTTATCTCTTTCCTTGTCAGACCGTTCTTCTTCAGAAGGTCCGGTACAAGATATTCCTTTCCTATATGCAGCTTCTCCATAGGCGTGTAGCCGCTCATCTCGATTATCTCCATCCTGTCATAGAGAGGGCGGGGAATCTTCGAGAGGTCGTTCGCAGTGACGATGAAGAGAACCTTCGAGAGATCATACGGAAGATCGAGGTAGAAGTCACGGAAGTTGATGTTCTGTTCGGGGTCGAGGACCTCGAGAAGTGCGCTTGCGGGGTCACCGTTGTAGCTCTGTCCCATCTTGTCGATTTCGTCGATGAGAATCACGGGGTCAGTGACACCGGTCGTTGTCACGGCCTGGATGAGCTTACCCGGCATTGCGCCGACGTATGTGCGTCTGTGTCCCTTGATTTCGGCTTCGTCCCTCATGCCTCCGACTGAGAAGCGGTAGAACTTGCGCCCGAGGGCATTTGCGATGGAGGAACCGACACTTGTCTTGCCGACTCCCGGAGGGCCTGCGAGACAGATTACGGCACCCTTGCTGTTCTGTGCCTTGAGACGGGAAGCGAGGAATTCGACAATTCTCTCCTTGACTTCCTTCATGCCGTAGTGATCCTTCTCCAGCTGTTCCTTCACCTTGATGATCGAATATGCCGGAGTCTCGACAGTGAACGAGAAGGGGAGATCGAGAATCGTCTCGATGTAGAGCTTCGTGAGCATGTACTCGGGGTTCATCGTATCGAGGTAGGAGAGCTTTTCAAGCTCCTTGTCGACGGCTTCCCTGTAGAGGTCGGGAAGCATCTTTGCCGCCGCACGTTCGAAGATGTCGCCTTTCTTCGCGTTCTTCGGGTCGGCTGCAGCATTGCCGTGAAGTACACTGAGCTCTCCGTTGAGGGCCTTTATCTGCTCCTTGATGATGGCTTCCTTGTTCCTCATCTTCACGCGCTCGATGTACTCCTGTCTGACCTGCTCCTCCTTCTCGAGAACCTCCTTCTCGCCGGATATGTAGGAGGTGAGGGAGGTTATCCTCTTGCGGGTATCTGTCTCTTCAAGAAGTTCCTGCAGAAAATCCTTCGGAGCCGACACAAGTGCCGCAGCAGCGTACCAGCATGCAGCCTCGGGGCTGTTGAAGTTCGCGATGTTTATCTCGGTCGTCGGGTTGAAGACCCTTGTCTTTCCCAGCGACGCCACAAGGTCCTTGAGAATCCTCGTGTACGGCTGGATGGTCTTCGGGGAGGAGGGCTTGTCGACGAGAGTCTCGCCGTCGGCGAATACGGGGCCCTCCCCGTAGACGTAGCGTGTGACCTTCACTCTCTTAATCGCCGTCGTGAAGAGATGTATGCTGCTGTTGGGAAGCTTGATGAACTTTGTTATCTTGACGAGGGTTCCCACCTGTCTGAGGGACTTCTCGTCGTTGGTTTCCTGGATTACGGCAAGGAAATAGCCGTCGTGCTCGATGGCCCACGTGACTGTTCTTATGTCGACGGGGCGTGACACCATGAGGGTTGTCAGCGTCTCGGGAAATATGGGTCTCTCGAGAAGCGGGAGCACAGGAATTTCAGTGATTGTATCTGATGAAAACTTGTCTTCCATTAAAAGTCGTCCTTTATTCATTTTCAAATATAACACAAAAAGGGACAAGCGTCGGTCAGCGGGCGAAAAAAACTGAAAATAACCACAAAGACCTTCGAAAATTGTTGCATTTTGTTGCAACTGTGGTATTCTCTCCATAAAGGAAGTTAAAAAATGGACGGAAAACTTATTGTTATCGCAATCGGCGGTAACTCTTTGATTGAAGATAGCAAGCACGTGACGGTAAGGTCACAGTATGATGCGGCAAACAAGACTGCAATGCACATCGCACGCCTTGTGAAGGCCGGCAACAGGGTTGTCATCGCTCACGGCAACGGACCGCAGGTCGGCTATATTCTCCGCAGGGCAGAGATTGCCTCCACGGAGCTTCACACCGTTCCTCTCGACAGCTGTGTCGCAGACACACAGGGTGCCATCGGCTACCAGCTTCAGATGGCTCTCGACAACCAGATGGCAGCAGACGGAATAAAGAAGAACATCGCAACCGTCGTCACCCAGGTTGAGGTCAGGGATGACGATCCGTCATTCAGAAAGCCCACGAAGCCCATCGGATCCTTCATGAGCGAAGAAGTTGCAATGGAACACAAGGCAAAGGACAACTGGAACGTCGTCGAAGATGCGGGAAGAGGCTGGAGAAGAGTCGTCGCATCACCGAAACCGGTATCAATCATCGAACTCGATACAATCAGGTGTCTCCTCGATAACGGCATCATCGTCATCGCGGCAGGCGGCGGCGGTATTCCTGTCGTGAAGGCAGCTGACGGCACACTCTCGGGAAGAGAGGCTGTCATCGACAAGGACCTTGCAGCTGCAATGCTTGCAAAGGACCTCAATGCCGACATGTTCGTGATCAGCACGGCCGTTCCGAAGGTATGTCTCAATTTCGGCAAGCCGAACCAGAAGACTCTCGACGAGATGTCCGTAAAGGAAGCTGAGGAGTACATGGCTGAAGGCCACTTCGCACCGGGTTCGATGCTCCCGAAGATCCAGGCTCTGACTGACTTTGTCAGATCCACAGGCAACACGGGTATCGTAACGGATCCGGAGAACCTCTACGACGCTGTCTATGGTGATATGGGAACAAAGGTCGTGAAGGGCTGATTACTTCCGTTTTACAAGGAAGGGAAGGGCTTCTGCAGTATACAGCAACAGTGCTGTGACGGCGGGGGCCCATATATTTTGGATGAGCACCGCACTGAGTACGAGTCTCACGATGATTACGGCTATGAGGACGGCGTCCATCACGAGAGCACACCTCTGGAGAGACTTCTCCCTTCTTCTCCTTCCGACGCTCATGAAATGGAGTACTCCCTGTACGAGGCAGAGCGGTGTGATTATGAGAATGTTGAGGTTGTCGTGAGTGACATAGTGTATCGTGAAGAACTCGAAGAATATGAGAAGAACGCTCATGATTCCGAAAACGGTGAATACAAGGCCCAGGATAAAATCACAGGTGTGGTGGTGCCTTGTATATGATGCGACGAGGGAAAGAGAGGCAAGTGCAAGACCGAAGAGAGAGGAGTAGAGCAGAAACGGCCACTTGAGGGGAGTATCCTTTCTCTTCTCGGTCTTGTAGAGCACTTCGCTCTCGCTCTTCTGATATTCCTCGATTGCCTTCTCGAGATTGGATGGAAGGTAGCAATCCTCCCAGCGTGTTATTTCCTCATCGACTGATGAGCCGAGAAGGTAGTTGATTACCCAGCTTGCGAAGAATGTCGAGCGCGAGAGATGCCGGGCAACACTTGTTCTGATACTCTCTTCCGCTTTCTGGCTTTTGAGCCACCTTTCGAAATCTCCTCCCGTTGCCCAGGAATAGATGTCCCTGAGGCGCGTTGCGCAGTTATCACTGAAGTAGTCGTAGAGATAGGTCCTGTTCTCCTCCTCTGTATTATATACAAGGAAGGAGTAGAGAGCCTTCTTCTGGTTACTGTCGAGTTCAAGCTCCAGCATCGACACCGTCCTGTCATCCTCCTCGAGTGATACTATCCTGTAGAGTGCATATGTCTCCCATACCTCGTAGTAGAGCTTACCGAGAATGAAGTTCGGAATGAATGTCTCGTCGAACGTGAAGATTCCGTAGTCGAACGCAATGGGGGAGCAGCCGTCGCGCTCTATGACGAATGCGGCATGGCCGAAGTTCTCCCAGATTGCAGATCCCTCTCCTCCTGTGAGGAGATAGATCTTCATGCCGGCATAGTATTCCTCATCCTCCTTTGTCACATCCTCCCTGACATATTGAGCAAGCTCCTCTTCGCTCGAGAAGAGGTCGTCCCTGAGAACGATTGCCGAATTGAGGGGGATCAGGACAGCAAGCACAGCAATGAGAATGAGAAAACGTTTCATCGCCACTATCTTAATTGGAACGCGTTCTTTGATAAAGTCTTTTTGCGACTTCAGAAATGTGTGGACACGGCGGAAAAAGCATGCATCATTGTAGAAAAAGGAGAAAACTATGAAAGTCGGATTCATCGGACTCGGCATCATGGGGCGTCCCATGGCAAAGAATCTCATCAGAAAGGGCTACTCCCTTGTCGTCAACACACATAAGAAGGAAACACTCGACGAGTTCCGGTCTCTCGGGGCCGAGATTGCTCTTTCGGGTAGGGAAGTTGCCGAAAAGTGCTCTGTCATCATCACAATGCTTCCGAACAGCCCCCAGGTCAGGGAAGTTGCTCTCGGCAGGGACGGTATAGCCGACGGCGCACACGGGGATCTGACTCTGATCGACATGTCGTCAATTGACCCCGTCGAGACGAAGGCCATAGCCGCGGAACTTGGAAAGAAGGGAATCGGGATGCTCGACTGCCCCGTCTCCGGAGGAGAGCCCAAGGCAATAGACGGCACACTCTCCGTCATGGCAGGAGGCGACAGAACACTCTTCGAGAGGTACTCGGGACTTCTTTCTGCAATGGCTTCAAGCGTCGTCCATGTCGGTGAAATCGGGAGCGGCAACATCGCAAAGCTTGCCAACCAGATAATAGTTGCCTGCAACATTGCCGCAATGAGTGAGGCTCTCGCATTCGCAAAGAAGGCCGGCGCCGATCCTGGACGTGTCTACAGTGCAATAAGGGGAGGGCTTGCAGGTTCCGCTGTTCTCGACGCCAAGGCTCCCATGATACTCGGACGCAACTTCAGGCCGGGCTTCAGGGTGGAACTCCACATCAAGGACCTCACGAACGCCCTCAATGCGGCCCATGCGGTATCGTCACCGGTACCTCTTACGGGGGAAGTCATGGAGATGATGGAGACTCTGAAGGCAATGGGACTCGGGACGGAAGACCACAGCGCCCTCGTCAGGTACTACGAGCTCATAAGCGGCGTGACTGTCGTCTGAGAGCGTGAAATGACATATCTGTCCTGATGTTTTATGAGAGAGCTTCGGCTCTCTTTGTTTTTTCACATCTCCGATTGTGCTATACTCTCATCGATGGACAGAGACTTCAAGACACTCGGGATTGTTATAAGAAAGGAGAACAGGGGCGAGAGAAACGCCCTTATCTCGATTCTGACACCCGACATGGGACTTGTCGAGGCTGTCGGCTTCGGCTCGGGACGGGGAGCCAAGAGCTACCGTTCTCCCCTCTACGGAGAGGGAGTCTTCTCTCTCGAGAGAAAGAGCGAAAGCAGCATCTATCTCAAGGACAGCGAAATCATAACGGAACACGAGTGGATAAAATCCGATCTAGATTCCATCGCACTCTCGTCGCTCTTCAGCGAGCTTGTCATAAAGGCAAGAACAGTCGACAACGCCGTCTATAAGCTCTATACATCCGTGCTCGACAGCATGGGGGACGGCATGACGGAGAGAAGTGCCGTCTACTTTCTCACGCATTTTCTCTCTCTCGAGGGGCTCAGCGGCGACTGGGAGACATGTCCCGGGTGCGGAAGGGAATATGCCGAGGACGAGATTCTCGGCTTCTCGACGCTCTCGTGCAGTGCCGTCTGCTCCTCGTGCGACACGCTCTCCGGGGCCCTTATCCTCCCGCCGAATGCAAGACGCTATGTCATGTGGGTCTCCCGAAGTGATATAGACACCGCCCTGGGATACAGCATTTCGGATGGGGCGGTGAAGAGAATCAGGAACTATCTCGTGCGTTCTCTCCAGTACATCTTCCCGGCAAGGCTGAAAAGCCTCGAAGCCGGTCTTCTCAGTTAAGGAAAAGTTTACATATATGAAAATCACAATGGCCACTCCGGATACCGATTACATCCAGAGCATCACAGAGAAGTTCTCGCTTCCCGTCCTCACTGCCTCCGTCATGAGCAGAAGGGGAATAAGGGAGGAGGACGTGAAGTACTACCTCGAGGAGGACATCGTCTACCAGCACAGCCCGTTCACTGTCGATGACGTCTACTCCGCCATCGAACGCATCGAGGATGCACTCGACACCACCGACGGTAAGGAGCAGGAGAAGATCCTCATCTTCGGCGACAGGGACGTCGACGGAATAACATCGACTGCAATCATGTACAAGGTCCTGAAGAAGCTCGGGGCGAGCTGTGTCTCGACACGTCTTCCGCACGGCGACGAGGGGTACGGCCTCAGCGATGCACTTGTCGACGAGATAATCGACGGGGGCTGGACCCTCCTCATCACTGTCGACAACGGCATAAGCGCCGTTGACGAGATAAAGAAGCTCGAGAAGAACGGCGTGGATGTAATCGTACTCGACCATCACCTTGCACAGGATATGCTTCCTCCCGCGGTTGCTGTCTTCGACCCGAAGGTCGAGGGCTCGGGCTATCCTTTCTCCGGCCTCGCGGGATGTGCGGTTGCCGCGAAGCTTGGGTGGGCGCTCTTCTTCTCGCGTACTCCTCTCTTCAATTCCTCGGTAATTCTTCTCCATGCATCTCTCGGTAACGGGACTGTAAGCGTCAATGCCGTGAGACTCGAGAACCTTGTGGAGACGGGACGCTCGAGTGACGAATTCCTGATCGGCGAGAAGGGAAGCCTGTACTCGTCTCCGCTTCTCGATTTCCTCTCCGGCGGTATTCCGATCGTCGTACTCGACAGGGACACTGAGCTTACACTCCTGAGGAAGGCATTCGGTAACGCTGTTGATATCTCCCTCGAGGAATTCAGACCGACACTGGAGAAAGTCATTCCGTCGGCAAGGGGAAAGTCGCTCTTCGAACTGGCAATGCGTTCACGCTCCGCCCTCTACTCTGAAGGGCCCAGGGAGATGGAGACTCTTGTCAGCCTCTTCAGAAGCGCATCAATCTATTCGTTTCCGGAACTCACGAAGAACTTCGAGGAAATCCAGACACTCGAGGCCATCGGTACGATAGCCGATCTCATGCCGATCACCGACGAGAACAGGCTCATCGTCAAGAAGGGCCTGAAGCTCCTTTCGACGCGTCCGCCTGAGACCCTTTCGTACCTTCTCTCGAAGCAGGGGCTCATCGGACACCCCATCACGGCATCAAATGTATCCTTCAAGATAGCTCCGGTTCTTAACGCATCGGGAAGAATGGGGGAGCCCGAGACTGCACTGTCGCTGCTTCTTGCTTCGTCGTACGCCGAGATAGAGTCCCTTACGGACAAGCTTCTCTCTCTCAATTCCGAGCGTCAGAAGAACGAGGAGGAGGTACTCGGGGCCGTGACTCCTCTTGCACTCGAGTCATACGAGAAGACGAACGGGAGATTCATAATCGTCTATGACGAGTCAATCCCGCGGGGCCTTACGGGCTCGATAGCGAGCAGACTCTGCAACGAGAAGAGCGTACCGGCCCTGGTACTGGCCTCTTCTGACGGAGCGGTATTCGGCTCCCTCAGATGCTTCGACCCGTGGAATGCGAAGGATCTTCTTTCCTCCTTCTCCTTCCTCTTCGAGGATTACGGGGGACACAGGGCAGCGGCCGGACTGAGGATGGCACCGGAGAACCGCGAGACATTCGTCGAATCGCTTTACTCCTACGTATCGACACTGGACGAGGAGGAGAAGGGGGAGAGCGAGGAGGAAGTTGACGCGGTACTGACGGAAGGAGACTACGAGAGCGACATCTGGAAGACACGTTCCGTCTTCGAGCCCTTCGGCCAGGAGAACGGGGAACTGAGGTTCTATGTCCCCAGGGCCATAGTGAGGGAGGCATACCACGTGGGAAACAGCGACAGGTACATGCGCCTCTCGCTCGAATGCGGCGGCTACATCTGGCCGGGTGTGTGGTGGAATGCAGACAAAAACACCGACCTTCACGCCGGGAGTATCGTCTCATTCATATTCTCTCCTGAGGTCAACTGGTGGAAGGGAGTCGGAAAGGAACAGTTCAACATCACCAGGATTGAGGTAATCAAATAGGGAAAAGATTAGTACAAACGCAATTTTTTCAGTGAAAATAACGCATTTCATATTTTTTTGAATAAATAATTTGACAGTTCACAATCTTAATGGGATACTAGTCAACAGTTATCCATCAAACGAAAGGAGTTAATATAAAATGATTATTCTCATTGCAGATGCATTTGACAAATCTCTTCCTGAAAAGCTCAGTGTTTTCGGTGAAGTAACAACAGACATCGAGAGACTTCCGGAAGCTGACGTCGTTCTCATCAGAAGCAAGACAAAGGCTACGAAGGAATACATCGACAGAGCAAAGAACATGAAGCTCATCATCCGCGGCGGTGTCGGTATGGACAACATCGACATTCCTTACTGCAAGGAAAAGGGAATCGTCGCAACGAACACACCCAAGTCATCGGCCATTGCAGTCGCGGAACTCGCATTCTGCCTCATGCTCAGCACTCCGAACAATCTCTGCTTCTATGATTCCACAATGAAGAACGGCGAATGGGCAAAGAAGACAAAGAGACACGAACTCTACGGAAAGACACTCTGCCTCCTCGGCATCGGCAACATCGCAAGAAAGGTTGCTGAAAGAGCACATGCATTCGGCATGAAGGTCGTCGCCTACGACAAGTACGTCGCTCAGTCCGACCTGGCTGAAATGATGAGCCTCGAAGATGCTGTAAAGGATGCAGATTACATCTCCATGCACCTTCCTCTCACACCCGAGACAGAGAAGATGGTCAACAGGGACCTCATCGCGAAGATGACAAGAAAGCCTGTCATCATCAACACCGGCCGCGGCAAGTGTGTCGATGAAGAGGCTGTTGCCGAAGCTCTCCAGAACGGTGACCTTTCATGGTTCTGCACGGACGTCTACTCATCGGAGCCTCCTTTCGAGGCAGGCAGCCCGCTCTTTGCATGCAAGAACGTCACGTTCACACCGCATGTCGGCGCAAACAGCGAAGAGAACCTTCTGAGAATCGGCGAAGAGACATTCGCAACAATCGAGAAATACCACAAGGAAGGTCTTGTTTAAGGAATAAAGCGGGGGAGCTATGGTAAAGAGAATCGACGATACAAACAAGGCTATTATAAGACTTCTGCAGGACGGAAGACGCCCGTACTCCGTAATCGCGGATGAACTCGGCATCACCGAAAACACCGTCAGAAGCAGGGCTAACAAGCTTCTCGAGGATGGCGTGCTGAAGATTACGGGAATGGTCGATCCCGAATATGTCCCCGGTCTCCAGGTCATCTACATGGGCATAAAGCTCTCGACAATGGAGCTTGCAAAGAAGGCGGAAGAGTTCATGACTCTCCGTGGTGTCGTCTCCGTTGCCGTAGTCACAGGCCGCTATGACCTTATAGTGAAGCTCGTGCTGAGCGAAGAGGAGGATCTTTCACTCCTGAACTTCTTCTCCAACGAGCTCACGAAGATTTCTTCTGTACTGGATGTCGAGACATATGTAGTCTATCAGTCACATAATCTCCTCGTTCCGTACATTCTGTAGAATCTGATCACTCACTTTCCCCTCTGTTTTTCCTCGGAGGGGAATTTTCTTGTCCCTGTTCCCCGTATTATATATAATTGCACTTATCATATTTGAGGAACTAACAATGAACAGAGATTCGTTTAAAGATATACAGCCGTATTTCGGCAAGGACTTCGATGACGCCATAGCGCGTCTTTCATCGAAGAGGGAGTACATCGGAGCATTCGCATGCATGATGGCGGGAAATGACCTCAGTGCCATTTCCTCAGTCGTCAGTGACATAACATCGAAGCTCGGGGGAGTCCACTCCTACGACGAGTTCCAGCATGTCATAACGGCAGGTTATTTCATCCCGACAGTGGTGAAGAACACTATGACAAACTTCACGGTATCTGGAGGGGAGAACCTCGATCCGGAGAAAGGCTACCTCTTCATTTCCAACCACAGGGACATCATCCTCGACTGCATGCTTCTCGATTATGCGCTGCTTCTCGAAAACAAGCCCTTATGCGAGATGGCTGTCGGCGACAACCTCATGGTGAACCAGTTCGTCGAGGACCTCTTCCGTGTGAACGGGGGAATAATCGTTAAGAGGAATCTTCCGATGAGGGAGAAGTTCCTCGCATCCCTCGAACTCTCGCAGTACTTCGTCGAGACGGTCACAGAGGAGCACAAGTCAATCTGGGTTGCCCAGAAGAGCGGAAGAAGCAAGGACGGAATCGACCTCACGCACCCTGTAATCATCAAGATGCTCTATCTCTCGAAGCGTGAGAGCGGCGTAAGCTTTGCCGACCTCATACGAGAGTGCAACATCGTACCTGTCGCCATCAGCTACCAGTTCGACCCTAACGACATCAACAAGGGCAGGGAGGAGATCCAGAAGGAACAGAACGACGGCAAATACGAGAAGAAGAAGTACGAGGACCTTATCAGCATGGTCAAGGGCCTGAGGTGCCAGAAGGGAGATGTTCATATCTCGATAGGAGAACCCATAACAAAGGAGTGCAATACTCCCGAGGAGGTCGCCTCAGAGATAGACAGACAGATTCATCTCTCCTATAAGCTCTATGACACGAACTACATGGCGTATGACTATCTCGAGAGCACAGACCGGTTCTCTTCGGAGTACAACCGCCTGAAGATGGATGCCTTCCTCTCACGTTTCAATCATCTTTCTCCCGATCTCAGAAGCTATGTCCTCAACACATACGCAAATCCCGTGAGGATGATGCTTAAGGAAAAAGAGCGTGAAGAAAAGTAAGCTTCTTCTTATTCTCATCTTCTCCCTTGTCCTCCTTTCATGTTCGAAGGAGAGCTTCTCCGTCTCCTCGTCCATGCTCTACAGGAACATTTCGCTGACCGAGGAGGGGAGAAGAGAGAATGCCGTGCTGAAGCTTTCACTCTCGTCATCCGGAAGTGATGAAACGTACTCCTTCCTCCTTGTCTCTCCAGACGGAGACCTCAGGTGGGAGGGAAGCCTTACTCAGAGCGGTTCATTCTACACTTCAGATACTCTCGGAATAACGGATGGAGCCCGCTTTGAAGAGGGTGAGTACAGACTCTACATCTACTCGTCATCGGGTTCCGAACTCGACAGGACGATTCCCCTGCAGAAGGAAGAGGGTGACTATACCTTCACCAATGCTTCCTCCAAGGATGATGCCGTCATTACGTATTATGACCGCGAGGGATTCGAAATAAACGCGGACGGGGAAGCCGACTGGGCTCTCATCCGCTACAGCGACAGATATTCCAACCGTATAACCCTGCGCACCGAATTCAACGTCTAGACGGTGCGGCCGACCATCCTCATGAGGTTTTCCTTCGTAAGTCTTATGAGGAACGTGCGTCCGTGCGGACAGCAGGGTTCGTCCATTTCGAATACCTTTTCGAGAATGCCGAGCGCAGTGTACCTGTCGACTTCGTCACCCATCTTTATCGCGGCCTTGCATGCCATCGTGGCAAAGAGGTTCTCCTCGAGTTCGTGTTCGTCTGACTTCGCGTTCACCACGAAGGATGTTATCTTGTCCTCGATTCCGCGGCATACTGCGGGTATTGCCGTTATTTCCCAGTTGCCCTTCGACACTCTCCCCAGCATTATGCCGAGCTTCGTGTAGATATGGCAGTGGTTCTCCAGATATTCGTCCGTGATGTCGTCGACTTCAAGTTTTATGGGAACGAGAAGGTTCTGGAGTGTCTTCTGCGATACTATCTCATCGTAGAGAATCCTCTCGTGAGCGGCATGCTGGTCAACAAGGTAGAGCACCCCGTTCCTCTCGCATATGAGAAAGAGCCTGAAAGCCTGGCCGATGTAGATTATCTCGTCCTTCCTGTCGTCCTCCGTCTCTTTCTTTTCTTCCTTAATTTTTGCTTCGCTTTCCCTTACCCTCTTGAGTTCCTTCGCCTTCTCGAGCCAGTCTCTGTCCCGGGGAACATACGGTGTGATTCTTTCGCTCACGCTGTCGGGTTCCACCTTTCTTTCAGCTCTTTCCGTGTATTTCTGCTCTACACTTTTCTCTTCCTTCCTTACACTTTCCGGATTCGTGGAAGGAGAGGGGGACGGAGCAGGGGAAGTGGACGGGGAGACAGAACCGAACGAGGATGTTTTCCTTCCGTTCTCCCACCTTCCGGCATTGTCGAAGAGGTAGAACTGGTTGTCGCTCCTGATTTCGGGAATCTTTCTCTCGATTCCCTCCTTCAGCATTGAAGATACCGTATGGTGGACTTCTGGAAGGTTTCTCAGTTTCACTTCCTTCTTCGCCGGATGTATGTTGAAATCCACAAGCTCGGGCTTGTCGTCGATGAAGACGCATGCATAGGGGAAGCTTCCTCCGGGGAGAAGTTCGCCGTAGCCGTAGATTACGGCCTGGACTATCGAGTATTCCTCGACGGGGCGTCCGTTGACGTAGACCCTGATTTCCTTCCTGTCTGAGCGTTTTACGGCACTTGATGTGGCAACGATTCTTACCCTGTATTCCTCTTCCTGTTTCTCGAGGTAATACACATCCGCATCTATGATGGAATACTCGCGGTAGAGCATCATCACCCTTTCCTTGAGTGTCTGTTCCTTCGGCCACCTGAGTCTCAGGGCGCCGTCCATCGTCAGCGTGAAGCCTATATGGGGAAAGGCCAGTGCCTTCGATATGAAGAGATTACGGCACATTCCGCCTTCAGTGCTGCTGCGCTTTAAGAAGCTTCGTCTTGCCGGAATGTCGTAGAAGAGATTCTCGCTTGTGACTTCCGTTCCCTTCTCCGGACCGGAGGAGAGTACGGGACCGCGTTTTCCGTTATCTATCGTGATGGTTGACTTTGTTCCCGTTTCTCCGTCGCATGTGGAGACAGTGAGAGTTGCGACTGCGCCGATTGAATAGAGTGCCTCTCCTCTGAATCCGAGAGTCTGTATTTTATATAAATCTTCCTCTGTCTTTATCTTGCTTGTCGCGTGAGGGGAAGCGATGACAGCGACGTCGTCACGCGCAATTCCGCTTCCGTTGTCCTTGACCTTTATCCTGTCAATACCGCCGCCGTCGACGGTGACCTGTATCTCATCGCCCTTTGCGTCGATTGCATTGTCGAGAAGTTCCCTCAGTATTGCCTGGGGGCGGTCTATGACCTCTCCCGCTGCTATACGGGAGGAGAGACGGGGCGGAAGGAGAGTTATGGCGCTCATCAGTTACCGCTCTCGTCCTCTATGTCGACGAGTGTCTGTGTGACTTTGATTGACGGCGTCTTCTCTTCCGTAAGTGCACTCTCCTTCACTTCAACGAGAGGCTCTTCGGGCGCTGTGAGTGTTCTTTCGGCCTGGGTAATCACAGGTTCTGACGGAGTATTCACCTCTTCTTCGATGTTTACGAATACCGGTGCAGCGGGAACCCTTACCGTTTCGGTAACGGGAGCAGCAGATTCTTCATTTGTCACTTCCTTTACCGGAGTTTCTTCAGCTCTGAGAGGCTTGTTTAGAATGGCGTTGAGGCCTTCTCCTGCCTTTATTGTCGTGTATGTGTTCCTCAGGGAATCGTATGATGTGATATCCCTGTCGGAATGGTTGAAGATGTATTCCTCGTTCTCGGTGCTCATGACGTAGTAGTCACCGCTTCCTTCGGCCTCTGTGAGCGTCGTCGGAGTGTAGATCCTGACGCTTCTGTCTGCCGTCGTGCATACTGCGCCTTCTCCCGTGACGACATAGAGTGTGAACGTCTTTCCGTCGTCAGTGAGGGTTGCTATGGTGTCCTTTCCGATGAGGACTTTTATACCGTCGCCTTCAGCCGTAATCTTCTCGTCCCCGGCCATGACGACGAGTCCTTTTTCATCTATTTCGACTTCCGTCTTCCGTATTGTCCTTCCGTTACCCGCGACAAGTGTGCCGTTTCCCGAAAAGGAAAGGGCAGTGGACGCAAAGGAAGCGGAAACAATCATCAAAAACAGAACAAGTGAGGCTGTAATCTTCTTCATACCCGGGATTTTAGCACACATGCCCCTTTTCCTCCATATTTCACTTATTCTTAAGGGATGAAAAATCATGGGCGTTGTAGATATGCTCCCTTGTGAGTCTGTCTATATGACAGAGTTCAGAGACAATGGGCTTGAGCCTTGCCCTGACGTTCGTCTGGTCATAGGGGCAGACAGGCTTTATTACCGGGATATCGTAGGCTGAAGCTATTCTCTTCGTCACGTTCTCCTTCGTCTCGATGAGCGGCCTTATGATTTCTATCTTCCCTTCGAAGAAGTCCATCTTCGGCTTCATCGTCGAGAAGTCCGCACGGAAACAGAGGTTCATGAGCGTCGTCTCCACGAGGTCGTCGAGGTGATGGCCGAGTGCTATGCGCCTTATATCGTGCTCTTCGGCCCACGAGAAAAGGAGCCGGCGTCTGTTACGTGCGCAGAGATAGCAGTTGAAGTCGTCTTTGAACGACGTGGGGAACTGCGTCTCGTCGAGTATCGTAAGGGGGATTTCAAGGTCGTCGAAGTAGACTCTTATCTTCTCCCTGTACGCCGGGTCGATGGGATGCTCAAGCCAGTCTATCATGACGGCTTCGAGAAAATACGGACTTTTGAGCCAGCGTCGCCTGAGAGACAGGGCGAGTGCGAGCGAGAGCGAGTCCTTTCCTCCCGATGCTCCGATGAGAATCCTTTCTCCTTCGTCTATCATGGAGTAGGTGCCGACTGTCTTTCCCACGCCCTTGACGAATCTCATGATCCAGGGAGGAATGTCACCGTTGATGAGGTCTCTGTAGCTTCTTCTCTCTTCATTCATAGCGAATACCATGTAAGGGCTGAGGCGGCGTCCTTTGTCTCGATGTATGACGGAAGATAGAGTGCAACGCGCCTGAGGCTCTTACAGAAGAGGTGTGACACCTCTCCGGTGAAGACCATGTCCCCGTCTTCTATGTCCCTCACGCTTCCGTCTTCCGAAAGGAGCGCGATGTGGCTTTCGAAGCTGATTGGCTCTGGAATGTCGATGATGACTTCCCATTCTTCGAGAGAGGGGTAATTCTCCTTCAGGCGGTGCCAGATGGCACCCTCCATCTCCTCCTTTCTCTCGAGGCTTTTTGCGGCGGTCTCTATCTTTCCTCCGTCCGTGTATTCCTTCTCCGCCTTCCTTTCCAAGAGGTCGTTGTGCTCGACCCTGTCGACAAGAACAAGGGACGGAGTCTCTGGCATATGTCCGAGACAGAGTGCGTTGAACTCGTTGTCGTCGAGGTAGTAGAGGTCGTCGTAGTGGATTGAACCCTGGAGCAGTGCTTCTGTGAGGGCCTTCTTGATCATGCACGTTGCGGCCCTCACTCCCTTATGCCAGTAGAGGGAGCGGTACATCATGTACTTCGAGAAAAGTATCTGCTCCACACTCGAAACAGCTTCCTTCTCGAGACATAAGCGTCCCTGTGAATACGAGAGTGATGATATTATGAAGTCAGTGTCCTGCCTGCCGTACGTCAGTCCGCTGAAGTAGCCGTCGCGGGAAAGATAGTCAAGCTTGTCCGGGTCAAGTGTTCCCGATAAGACATTCCTGTAGAAGAGCGTCTCCTCGTCCCCCGTAAGCTGGTCCTTGTCGATGATGGCCGCAGTGACGGAGGGGTCTGCACCTGTCTTTCTCACGGCTTCGTTGAGTTCCGGACGGTTTTGAATCATATCTGCCGCGATTTCCTCGTGTTCCCTTATTGCAAGCTCCTTTAAGGAGTGCGCGTACGGGAAGTGCCCGATGTCGTGAAGAAGGCATGCCGATAAAAAGCTCATTATCCCCTTTTCGGTGAAGGGGAGCGTGTCTGCCTTTCTCGAGAGCGAGAGAAGAATCTGTCGCCCCAGGTGATAGACACCTATCGAGTGGTCGAGACGTGTATGGACTGCCCCGGGATAGATATGGTAACTCGGGCCGTTCTGCTTTATCCTGGCAAGCTTCTGCACATCCCTCACTTCCGTAAGGGCCTTGAGAGCCCTGGTCATCGGAATGCTCTGCCAGAGGGGATCCTTTACAAAGTGGGTGAAACCCCTGTTGAGTATATCCTGTGCTTCATTTCTGTTCATCACGGATTATTATATCATCAGAGCGGGTTTTTCATATATACTAGCGTCATGAAAAGAATCACCGTTTTCATGGCTGTGCTGTTATCATCAATTCTTCTTTTCGCCACCGTTGCCCCCACATCTTCTGCAATCGGGAAGGTATGTGTCTCGCCTGAGGAGGGAAGCAGCGAATACCTTATATGGGCAGCCGTGAAGGATGAGTACAGTGACGCCTGGCTTGAAAAGTACACATCGTCTCCCGTTCCCTTCGCTCTTGCGTACTCCTCGTCTCTCTCGTCCCTTCTTCCTCTCGATAACTCTCTTGTCTCCGTGGAGACTGACGGGGAAGTGAAGGTCCTCGACCTGGAGAGCGGGGCCGTGATCACATTCATAATGAAGGAGGGCAGGATAGCCGCCCTCCGTGTAGATGAATGAGTTTCCTCTTCTTATTTTGTCAGTTCTTCGAGTCTGTCGAGAAGCGCGTTGAAGTGTTCGGCTGTTGCCTTTACCGCATCGCTCTTCGACATGTCGACGCCTGCAACCTTCAGTGCCTCGATGGGGTAGCGTGAGCCTCCTGACTTGAGGAACGTGAGATAGTCGTTCTTCTCCTTCTCTCCGCCGTTGAGTACCCTCTCCGAGAGTGCAATCGATGCCGCGATTCCCGTCGCGTACTTGTAGACGTAGAATGCGTTGTAGAAGTGAGGAATCCTGAGTCCTTCCATATCCGAATTGGATTCGAACTCGAGTCTCGGGCCGAAGTATGCTTCGAGTAGGCCCCTGTACGTCTTTCTCATGTAGTCGATGGTGAGCGGTGTGCCGTTCTCGGCTGCTTCGTGCAGGAGAAGCTCGTACTCCGCGAACATCGTCTGACGGAAGAATGTCGCGACAATATCCTCAAGCTGCTTCGAAACAAGGTATGCTTCCTCTTCTCTGCTCTCTGCATTCTTTATGAGGTAGTGGGAGAGAAGGTTCTCGTTGAACGTCGATGCAACCTCCGCTTCGAAGATCGTGTAGTCATAAGAGGGGAATGGGTTGTTGTGTGACGAGAAGTAGGAGTGCATCGAGTGTCCGCCTTCGTGGATGAGCGTGAAGACGCTGTCGAGCACCTCTTCCTCGAAGTTCGTGAGGATGTAGGGGTTCCCCCTGAAACCGCCAGAGGAGAAGGCTCCGCTTCTCTTTCCTTTATTCTCATAGCGATCGACCCAGCGACCCTTCGTGAGACCGTTCACAAGGGTTTTTGAATAGTCCTCTCCGAGGGGCTTCACTGCTTCCTTTATGATGGCGACTGCCTCGTCGTATGTGTGGCGGCCGTTGACTTCCGGTACCATCGCGACATAGACATCGTAGTGCTTGAGCCTGTCCTTGTGGAGCATCTTCGCCCTGAGGTCATAGTATCTGTGAAGATACGGGAATGCCTTGTGGACGTTCTCGATGAGAGATGTGTAGACGCTCTTTTCGACATTGTCGGGGAAGAGTGCACATTCGAGCGAGCTGCTGTAGCCGCGGGCACGGGAGATGAAGATGTCGTTCTTTATCGAACCCTCGTAGATACGTGCGAGTATATGCTGGTGCTTCTCGTAGACGGAGTAGAGCTTCTCGTATGTTTCCTTCCTGATGCTCTCGTCCTCGCTTCTTATGAACTTCGCGAACGTGGAGTGGGTGAGCTTCTCGCCCCTTACCTCTCCGAAGTCGAAGTCGATGTTGTTCGCATCCCCGAATGCCTGCTGGTAACCGCTTCTGTTTGCAGAGAAGAGACTCATGATCCTCTCTTCCTTGTCCGAGAGTACATGCTCCTTCATTCTTCTTGCCTTCGTGATGTAGATCCTGTAGTCCCTGTTTCTCTCTTCTGCAAGATATGATTCAACAGTCTCATCCGAGAGTGCCATGATCTCCGGGTCCATCCAGCTTGTGGCCTCGGCAACCTTGCTGTTGAGCATGTCCGCGAGTCCCGCATCCTCCATGACAAGCGGATTCGAGGAATCTGCAGAGTAGTTGAGGTAAGCCCAGTGCAGTGTCGTCTCCTCATCAAGGAGGAAGGAGAAGAAGATTTCGAGTGCATTGTGGAATGCATCCGGAGACTCCTCTAGTCTTCCCTTATACTCGCTGAGAGAAGGAAGCCTCTCCTCAAGGTCCTTCAGCTTCTTTCTGTAGTCATCCCTGTCTCTGCAGAGTGCAGAGAGGTCCCATGTGTCGTTTACTTTCTGATCCTTTCGTTCCATTATCTGTTGATTTCCTTTTCAATCAGTTCTCTGATTATCCTTGCAGCCTTGCCGCGGTGTGAGTATTTGTCCTTTTCGCCTTCCTCGAGCTCTGCGACAACGCATCCCGCCTCGTTGTTGTAGAATACAGGGTCATAGCCGAAGCCTCCGTTGCCGCTTGAGGGTGTGAGTGCGATATGACCCTCACTGTTCTCCTGTATTACATAGATGCGGGTGGGGGAGAGATAGAGGCAGACAGCGCAGGCGAATACTGCCTCCCTGTCCTCGATTCCCTCCATGTTCTCGAGAAGGAACATGTACTTCTCCCTGTCGGAGAGCTTACGTCCCTTCTCCTCCTCGCCGTAACGTGCCGTGTGGATTCCCGGTTTTCCCCCCAGGGCCTTTACGCACAGTCCCGAGTCGTCCGAGAGCACCGGCTGGTGCACGATGTCATAAAGGGTTTTCGCCTTGATTACCGCATTGTCGATGAACGTCTCTCCGTTCTCGTCCGGGTCGAAAGCTATTCCCTCTTCCTTGGGAAGTGTCAGTTCGAAGCCCCCGAGGAGCCTTGACATCTCCTTCTTCTTGTGGTCATTGCCTGATGCAAAGTAGAGTTTCATGCTCTGATGATAAGGGAATTCAAGTGAAATTTAAATCACTTATTCTCTCGAGTTCCTTCCTGATGAGACAGATTCCCATGCTGACCGTACTTCTCGAAAGCCCCATCGCCGATGCGATGTCTTCGTGGATTACCCCCTTCACGCAGCGGCTTGCATCCTCGAGGCGGTTGCGGTGGCACCTCACCTGCGAGAGGTAGTTCTCCTTGAGAACGCGGTATTCCTCCTGACTGGAGGCCCTGTACATGCTGTTCTTGATTCTCGCCATCATGCGCCAGTGCATGGCCGCCTTCTCGAGATTTCTGTCACGCTCGGGGTAGCTGCGGCGTATTATCTCGTTCTTGAGATAGAGAAGGCGCGCAAATGCCGCTTCGTCCACCTGGAAGACGCGGGCATAGTTCTTCGCATCCTTCTCCTCGTCTCCTCCAGGAGGAAGGGAGAGGATGAAGAGGAGGAAGTTACGTCTGAAATATTTTCTCTCGAGCTTGTTTTTCAGAATCCTTTCCCGCCTTGACCTCACGGGCGGCGAGAACCAGGAGCGCTGTTCCACGATGTACTTCGTCACGTCAGTCATGGTCATCGCGGAAAATCGGGTGGGGTTGCACATGAGAATGGAGTAGAGGGGGTGTTCCTTCTCCTCCGTGGTGTGGTCCTCGTCGACGGAGTAGAACTCGCACGACTCACTCATGTATTCGGCCTCTATGGACCTTCTTGTTCCCGGATTCTTCCTCACTCTCCGTATGCGGTAGATGCATACCTGCTTCAGGTAGTGGTTGAAGCTGTGCGATGCGATACGGTAGGAACGGATGACCTTCTCCAGGTCGTCATAGATGTTCAGGAACACCGATGAGATCATGTCATCATTCATCAGGAGCTGCTCCTTGCATATGAGATAGACAAGCTCCTTCGTCCTCTCCTTTATGTACCTTCCTTCCTCCGTGTCTGTCCTCTGGTCCTTCCGTGCGTTGTAGCGGATGACAGCCTCCGAAAATGCCATGTCTTCGGCATCCGTCAGTAAATCTTTTCTCATAACTCCCTCTTCCTTTCCCTCTTATATGGGTAATTACTCTTTATGATAGAAGTGTGCCATGAGGAGAAAGAAATGACTTGAAGTCTGTTTTATGATATATAGAGCCGTTAAAGTGCAAATATGGAGTTTCTTTTCATCCGGTTGATTGTTTTTCTCCTCGGAATTAAGATTCGCACTATGAGTGACCGGAAAAGGAAAGCTGCACTTTTTGTGAACGCTGCTGTCATTGTCTTCGAGCTCTATGCTCTCTCCCGGACGTTCTTCTTCATGAACGGCTTCTTCGATATCTCTGCATTCCTGTTCTACACGAACGACAGCAACATATTCGCGCTTGTTTCTTCCGTCCTCTATGCGGTTTCTTCCCTGAACGGGAAAAAGACCGGCGTAAGGCTGAGGTTCATGGCCACATCCTCTCTGACACTCACGTTCCTTGTCGTCATATGTGTCCTCATCCCCCTGGAAAAGGAGAGTGCCTCCTATCTTCTCTTTGACAGGGCATGCTTCTTCGAGCATCTCGTGTGCCCGATCCTTTCTTTCGTGTCGTTCGTCTTCTTCGAGGACGGCTCGGCTCTGACAAGGAAGGATGCATTATCTGCAGTGCTGCCGACTGCCGTCTATGCCTCAATCATGATAATTCTCAATATGGTGAGGGTAGTGGAGGGACCGTACCCGTTCCTCAGGGTCTGTGAGCAGCCATTATATATGTCGGTTATATGGTTCTTCGTGATCTTCGGCGGGGATTATCTCATTTCGCGGGGCATTCTCTTCCTCGCAAAGAGGCAAAGATAAAGCTCCGGTTTCCCGGAGCCTATGTCATTTCATTTCGAGGAGTCTGTTATCCATTCCGATTACCTTCGGCTTTGTTCCCTTCGTGACGCTGTCTTCGTCGACGATGAGTTCCTTCACGCCCGGAACGGACGGAACGGAGTAGGAGACATCCATCATCAGATTCTCGACGATGCTCCTGAGACCGCGCGCTCCCGTCTTCTGCTCGAAGGACTTCTTCGCAATCGCCTTTACGGCTTCATCAGTGAATGTGAGCTTTATGCCGTCAAGCGCAAACGACGTCGTGTACTGCTTTATTATGGAGTTCTTCGGCTCCGTGAGTATTCTCACGAGGTCCTCTTCCTTGAGGTTCTCGAGACTTACGTGAATCGGGAGTCTGCCTATGAATTCTGGAATGAGACCGAATTTCACGAGGTCATCCGGATGGAGAAGCTTGAAGAGCTCTCCGAGTTCCTTCTCCTCGTTCTCCTCGACCTTTGCTCCGAAGCCCATTGAAGACACCGCAGTTCTCTTTTCGATTACCTTGTCCAGTCCCACGAAGGCACCGCCGCAGATGAAGAGGATGTTCGAAGTGTCGATCTTGAGCATCTCCTGGTTCGGGTGCTTTCTTCCGCCCTGCGGAGGAACGGATGCGACCGTTCCCTCGATTATCTTCAGGAGTGCCTGCTGGACACCTTCTCCCGAGACATCACGGGTGATGGAGACGTTCTCTCCCTTCTTTGCAATCTTGTCTATCTCGTCGATGAAGACGATTCCCTTCTCGGCCTTCTGGATGTCGAAGTCTGCAGCCTCGATGAGCTTGAGGAGGATGTTCTCGACATCCTCTCCGACATAGCCCGCTTCTGTCAGCGTCGTTGCGTCGGCTATTGCAAACGGTACATTCAGTTTCTTTGCAAGGGTTCTGGCGAGCAGGGTCTTTCCGGTGCCTGTCGGTCCGATAAGAAGAATGTTCGACTTATCGATTTCGACACCGCTTTCCTTGATCTTCTCGGCGTACTTGATTCTCTTGTAGTGGTTGTAGACTGCAACGGAGAGTACCTTCTTGGCATCATCCTGACCTATGACGTACTCGTCGAGGTACTTCTTGATTTCCTCGGGTGTGGGGATTTCGAGAGACTCGAATCCGTCCTCTCCCGCTTCCTTCTTCTGGCTGCGGATGATTTCGTTGCAGGTTTCTATGCAGTTCTCGCAGATTGCGATTCCCGGACCCGTCACGGCTCTCAGGTGCCCGTCGAGGGGCTGACCGCAGAACGAGCAGTACTTAACGTTTCTAGCCATTCTTCCTCATCACCTTGTCGACAATGCCGTATTCGACGGCTTCGTCGGCACTCATGTAGTAGTCGCGCGAAATATCCTTCGTGACATCGTCCGTGCTCTTTCCCGTATGGAATGCGAGAATCGATGTCGTGAGGGCCTTGATCCTCTGCATCTCCCTGTTCGTGACGATGATGTCCGTTGCCTGACCTTCGGCTCCGCCGGAGGGCTGGTGAATCATGACGCGTGCGGAGGGGAGAATGAAGCGGTTATCCTTTGCTCCACCCGCAAGGATGATTGCCGCCATCGAGCATGCCTGACCGATGCAGATAGTCCTTACAGGACATGCGATGTACTGCATCGTGTCGTAGATGGCAAGTCCCGCAGTGACGCTTCCGCCGGGAGAGTTGATGTAGAGGTTGATGTCCTTCTTCGGATTCTCGCTCTCGAGGAACAGAAGCTGTGCGACGACGAGGTCTGCCATGGCATCCGTCACCTCACCGTCGACGAAGATTATCCTGTCCTTCAGAAGTCTTGAGAAAATATCATAGGTACGCTCCCCGGTACCTGTCTGTTCAAGTACATAGGGAACGTATGTATTCATTTTGGGTCTAGCCAAGTCTTACTCCTCTTCGGCCTTCTTCTCGACTGCCTTGAAGCTGTTGTTCTCGACGAGGAACGGAATGACTTTCTGGTACTTGAGGTCTTCCTTCACATATTCCTTGTATGCATCTCTGTTCTTCTCGTCAATCTTCTCGTAGGCATCCTTGCCGCCGAGTGCCTCGATGATTTCGTCTTCAGTCACCTCGAAGTCTTCCTTGTCTGCGATAGCGGAGAGGAGAACTTCTCTCTTTGCATCCTCTGCAGCTCCGTCCTTCCAGGAAGCAAGGAGGCCTTCCTTTGTCTGGCCGTTGTGCTTCAGCATCTCGAGAAGTGTCTTCTCGTCACCGAATGTCTGTCTCACGAACGTATTCCACTGGTTGTCGAGAACCGTGGTGACCATTGTCTCCGGTACGGTGAAGGAAACCTTCTCCATGAGCGCCTTCACGACAGCGTCGCCCTTGACGTTCTTCCTGTATTCCTCGGCCTTTTCCTCGAGGTCCTTTCTGACGCCTGCCTTGAGGTCGGCGACAGTCTTGTACTCTTCCTTCACATCCTGTGCAAAGTCGTCATCGACTTCGGGGAGCTCTCTCTTCTTGAGTTTCGTGAGGGTGATGGAAATCTTCACGCTCTTGTTCTTGAACTCCTCTTCCGGAGCATCCTCTTCGCCGTAGGTCTTTTCGACTTCCTTGCTGTCCCCTGCATTCATGCCGACGATGTCGCTGTCAATCTTGAAGAGGTTGTATGTCTTACCGAGAGTGAGGGAGAAATCCTTTCTGGAATAATCAGCCTTCTCCTCACCGTCAACGCTTACCGTGTAGTCGACTGTTGCGATATCACCATCCTCGGCCGGAGTTGTCTTGTTGACGACGATTGCGTTCTGGTCTCTGAGGTTCTCGATTTCCTTTTCAACATCCTCGTCCGTGACGCTCTTGTCTGCGAATTCGACTTCAAGTCCCTTGTACTCGGGAAGGTCGAAGACCGGGAAGATGTCATACTTTACAGTATATGTGACATCGCTGTCCTTCTTGAACGGAATGAGCTTCTCTTCATCCTGAAGCTCGGGAACACAGTAGGAGATGGGTCTCTCCTTCTTGTCGAGTGTCTCGATTGTTTCCTTGAGAGAGGATTCCATGAGGTCGAATGTGACTTCCTCCCTTACCTGGTCGCCGATCTTTCTCTCTACTACTGAAAGCGGAGTGTGACCCTTTCTGAAACCGGGCATTTCGATTTCCTTGGCATATTTCGTGAGCTTTTCGCTGTATGCCTTTTCGATGGATGCAGCATCGATTGTAAGTGTCAATGATGCCTGACTGTTCCCTAAATCTGTAAATTTCTTTTCAGTTACCATTTTATCTGGAACTCCCTTGCAAATATGTTGTTACGTGATAGTAGCCAAACTAATATATACTTTTTCATTTTGTTTGTACATAAGCCACATTTTCAACATAACCAGGAAAAAACGGAGAGAAAAGGAAAAGAATGAAAAAATCCTGAAAAATTCCGGAAAAAGTGAAAAAAACGGGGCACTAGGTCACTATTTGTCCTACTCTGGCTGTCATAATGCTCTCAGGAAGGACGAAATCATGACGAACATTGAAATAATCAGCAAGGCAGAGGAAGGAAAGTACGACAGGAGAGCGGCATCACGCTTCATCCGCGATATGGAGCCGTTCATACGCTCGGTGTGCTCACGCTTCTGTTCATCCGAGAGGTTTCTCCCGTTCCGTGACGACATATTCGTCGCGGCGGAGGAGGGTATGTACAAGGCGATGCTGAACTTCGACTTCTCGAAGAAGGGATTCCTGAGTTATGCGAAGAAGTCAATCGAGATGGAGGTAAGGCTCTTTCTGAGTAACGAGACACGTACCGTGAGACTCCCGAGGTATGTCATATCCGCACAGAAGCTCATCTCTGACTACAGACGGGAAAACGGGAACGGCGATAATTGCGGCGCAATGAAGGCAGCCGGCATAACGAGCGGAAAGACATTCCGCCTCATCGAGAATGCACGTTCGTTCGACACTGTCTCCTCTCTCGACTATGAAATAAACGAGAAGGGAACAGTGCTTGGCTCTCTCATAGCTGACGGGACAAGCGTCGACGACGAGATTCTTCTCTCCGAAGCGGAGTCGGAGCTGAGGCGCTCCCTTCTCGCCCTGTCCGAGTCCGAGAGATATATCATAATCCATTCCTTCGGCCTTGACGGCGGAAAGAGGAAGAAGAACAGCGAGATGGCAACGGAACTCGGCATAACGAAGGCGACTGTCATCGCAAGGAGGAAGAGGGCGCTTTCGCTCCTCAAGACAGAGCTTCTTCCTTTGGTGACATAGCTTCCGTTTCGGATTATGATGAAAGAGTGAAAAAAAGAAGTGTCTTCCTTATCTTATTATCTCTTTTCATTCTCTCTTCCTGCCGGACCGTTTCCCCCGGTGATGGGACACAGACCGGCGACAGGGAAAAAAGCGCCGTACTGACGCTTGTGGAAGACACTCTCTCATCCGTCGGAGAGGAGTGCGTCACATCCGGCGACTTCGAGTCTGCACTTCCTCTTTCCTACACGGCATATGAGGATTATATCCCGTCATACGACGAGATAGAGGAGAAGTACCTCTCCTCTGTTGCCTCCATCGTCAACGAAGAGATAACCGGACTTTTCTCTTTTGCCATTCTCTCTGCCGCCGACACAGTTGCAGACAACCCTTCTCCGTACCTGGCCGGTGAGAGCATCATCAGTGCACTCAGAAAGGCGACTGAGGAGAGCCTTACCGCGGCACTTACTTCCTCTCTGGAGGAAAGAGAAGACGAACTCGACTCTTCGTTCACCGAGAGCCGGGAGGCATTCGGAAGAGTGAAGAAGGCATACAGTGCACTCTCCGCTGTCTCGAAGGGCATCTATCTTCCCACAGCCAGGGCTCTTGACATAAAGAGTATAGTATCTGTGTCGGTAGACAGGTACTTCTTTCTTCTCTCGGAGGAGGAGAGTGCTCTCAGGACCAATCCCCTCTACGGGGAGAGGAGCCTCTATCTCGAGGAGAAGGAAATATGAGCGACCTATTTTCATCAGCTCCCGTAACACAGGAGCCCCTTGCATCCCGCATGAGGCCGCGTAACCTCTCGGAGTATATAGGACAGGACCACATACTCGGGCCGGGGAGACTCCTCAGGCGTGCCATCCAGATGGACCAGCTTTCGTCAATCATATTCTACGGTCCTCCGGGGGTGGGTAAGACAACGCTTGCGCGCGTGATTGCGAATACAACGAAGAGTCATTTCTCGACGCTCAATGCCGTACTTTCCGGCGTCAAGGAGCTCAGGGACGAGATAGCCGAGGCCAGAAGCCGGCGTGACCACTACGGGATGAGAACCATCCTCTTCATCGACGAAGTCCACAGATGGAACAAGAGCCAGCAGGATGCACTCCTGCCGTGGGTCGAGAACGGGACGTTCATCCTCATCGGAGCGACGACGGAGAACCCGTTCTTCGAAGTCAACAGGGCTCTCGTGTCACGCTCGAGGGTGTTCCAGCTGAAACCTCTCGAGGAAGAGGACCTCAGAAAGATAGCCGAGCAGGCCATAAACGACAGGGAGCGCGGCTACGGCAAGTATAAGGTGACATTCGAGGAAGGTGCCCTCGAACATCTTGTATCTGTTGCATCGGGAGACGCGAGAAGTCTCCTCAATGCACTCGAACTTGCAGTCGAGACAACACCCGAGCACTATCCTCCCGAAGAAGGGAGCGAGATATACATATCGAAGGAATGCGCGGAGGAGTCCATACAGAAGAAGGTGGTCCTCTACGACAAGGAAGGGGATTACCACTTCGATGTAATTTCGGCGTTCATCAAGTCCCTCAGGGGTTCCGACCCCGACGCCTCCCTCTACTGGCTGAGCCGGATGGTGGCCGCAGGAGAGGATCCGAGGTTCATATTCCGCCGCATGCTCATAAGCGCCACGGAGGATGTCGGGCTTGCCGACCCGAACGCAATAGTCGTCGTCGAAGCAGATGCCGCCGCATTCGACAGAATCGGACTTCCCGAGGGACGCTTCCATCTCGCACACGCCGCACTGTATCTCGCAACGTGTCCCAAGAGCAACTCGACACTGGGCTTCTTTGATGCCCTCAAGGAAGTCGAGGAGGAGCGGAGCCGGGAGGTTCCGAACCATCTCAGGGATGACTCGAGGGACGCAGTGGCATTCGGCCACGGGGAAGGTTACCTCTATCCTCATTCATATACGGGACACTGGGTTGCCCAGCAGTATCTTCCGTCGGGACTCCAGGGCCGTGTCTACTACAAACCCGGCTCTCTCGGCTACGAAGGCAGAATCAGGGACGACGTCTACAGACGCCGCGAAGCGCAGCTTGAAGCCTCGAGTGACGATTTCTTCCTCGAGAACTACACATACTCCCCAGACAGCTCGAAGAGGGACAGGTGGATCAAGCGCTCTCTCTCCGGACGCCCCGAAGCTCTACTGAGACTTACGGACAGGCTCTACGAGGGCCTTGACCTCAGGCGCCACGAGAACGTCCTTGTTCTCAATGCCTCGAACGGACTCCTGCTCTATCCTCTCATGAGGAAGAACCCGGAGGGATTGAGTGTCGCACAGGTTGAAAGGGAGAGAGAGAAAGAGGTGATCGAGCACTTCTCGCACGAGATGGACGAAATCCTGAGACCCCGTGTCATCGTCGCCGGTGCGGAAGGTGTCTTCGGCGCCCTCGAGGAGGGAATGCTCTTCGGCGCCGTCAGCGGCCGCAACGTGCTCTCCCGCCTCTATGAGAACAGGCGCGTTCTTCCCGAGATAAAGTCACACCTCGAGAAGGACGGGGAGTGCAGACTCCTCGAGACCATCCCGTCGTTCTCCTCGCGTCTTTCCGACTATGCCGAAGGGGAACTTAAAGAAAAACTGAGGAAAGCCGAAGAGAAAATATATTCAAAGGACAATCCTCTCTTCTCCTGGGGACTGGAGGACCTTGAAAGGGAAGTGAGAGCCGTCTTCCCCGATGCCACGGTGGAGACAGAGGAACTCGAGGAGGAGAGACACATATCGAAGGAGAATGCCGAGGCCTGGTATGATGCCTCGTACTCGAAGTACGGCCTCGAAAGGGAGTCATTCCTCTCTTCCTTCTCCAACAGAAGCGTGAAGTGGAAGACCACGGTCGCACTCGTGAGAAGCAATACGCGCACACTCAAAGCGGCCGAGGGAAATCAGCACAGGGAAGTGGAGAAACTCACCGGAAAAGAAAAATAAAGTTTTTTCATTTTCCTTGTTGACATAAAAACGGCGTTTCTTTATAGTCTCTTCTGTTGAAATTGCAATGGCGAACGCATTGCTACCAAAACATGGTGGAAGTAGTTCA
>CAZGNN010000002.1:0-35621 GCA_964527335.1 uncultured Spirochaetaceae bacterium
AGAAGTACCAGTTCACATACTACACGAAGGAAGCCCTCGAAAAGGATGCGGACTCGATCGCCCTCTTTGCAAGAAAGGAAGGGCTTGAGGCACACGCAAGAAGTGCGCTCTCGAGGAGGAATGAAGAATGAGCAGATATTTCTCTTCATCCCTTTCGGCCCTTGCTCCCTACACTCCCGGAGAACAGCCGCAGGATTTGAGTTCATTCATCAAGCTCAATACGAACGAGAACCCGTTCGGAGTGGAGGAAGACACTCTGAAAAAGGCATTAAAGGGAATGAGAAGACTCAATCTCTACCCCGATCCTTCCCAGAGTGACCTCCGAACGAGGATTGCATCCCTCTACGCTGTCGATAGGGAAAACGTCACCCTCTCGAACGGAAGTGACGAGATGCTTCTGTTCTGTTTTCTCGCGTTCTGTCCGCGTGGCTCTGTCATCCTCACTCCGGATATAACATACAGCTTTTATAATACCCTGACATCCCTCGTGGGACTCGAGACAGAGGAGATTCCCCTCAAAGACGACTTCACTGTCGATGTCGATGCATTCTGCCGCGAGAAGGGAACTGTCGTCATCGCAAACCCGAACGCACTTACGGGAATAAACCTTCCGCTTGGTGATGTCGAGAGGATTATCTCCTCTGACAGCAACAGGATATGCATAATAGACGAGGCTTATGTGGACTTCGGAGGAGAAAGTGCACTTCCCCTCATAAGGAAGTACCCGAATGCCGTTGTCGTACGAACATTCAGCAAGTCACGCTCCCTTGCAGGAGCAAGACTGGGCTATGCGTTTGCAGACGCAGATCTGATAAACGACATAGAGAGAGTCAGAAACAGTATAAATCCTTACAACATAAACTCGTTTACATTATCTGCGGCGATGGCGAAGCTGGAAGACGAGCTGACGACGTGGAAGAATATCGAAGAGATAAAGAGAACGAGGAAGTATACAACAGAAGAGCTTGAAAAACTCGGCTTCACTGTTCTTCCGTCATCGTCCAACTTCATCTTCGTCACATCTCCTCTTCTTCCCGGAGACATGTACTACAGCGAACTGAAGAAGAGGGGAATCCTCATCAGACATTTCACGAAGGAGAGGATTGCATCCTTTTCAAGGATAACAGTCGGCAGGATGGAGGATATGGAGATTCTTATCAGGAAAACACAGGAGATACTCAATGAGAGAATATGAGATAAAAAGAAAGACAGCAGAGACCGACATCACGCTGAAGCTGAATCTCGACGGAAGAGGCGATTGTGATATCGAGACAGGAATAGGTTTCTTCAATCACATGCTGACACTCTTCTCTGTCCATTCAGATTTTGACCTCACTCTCAGATGCATTGGCGACACGGACGTCGACTATCATCACAGTGTCGAGGACACTGCGATTGCACTCGGCGAAGCACTTGAAAATGCACTCGGAGACAAAAGGGGAATAAAGCGCTACGGCTTCTTTCTTCTTCCGATGGACGAATCTCTTGTTTCTGTCGCAGTAGATATCTCCGGCCGCAGTCACCTCTCGTTCAACTGCCCGTTCCCGACGGAGAAGACAGGCTCATTCGATACCGAGCTTGTCGAGGAGTTCTTCTCTTCCCTTGTGAGGTACGCAGGAATAACTCTTCACATTGATCTTGTCCGCGGTCGCAATTCCCACCATATTGCGGAGGCTGTCTTCAAGGGCTTTGCACATGCACTTAAGGAAGCTGTTGCGATTGATGAAAGAAAGAAGGATGTCATTCCTTCGAGCAAGGGAGTGCTGTGATGGTAGGCATCATAAATTACGGCGTCGGAAACCTCTTCTCGCTCACGTCCTCCTTCAGGGCAATCGGTGAGGATGTGAAGATTATAGAGACCGAGAAGGACTATGACGTCTGCTCTCATCTCATACTTCCCGGAGTCGGATCCTTCATTCCCGCGAGGAAAGCACTGAGAGAAAGCGGACTTGAGGAAAAGCTCCTTCTTGATGTGGAGAAGGGAAAGCCTGTTCTCGGAATATGCCTCGGAATGCAGCTCCTTTTCGAAAAGGGAATGGAAGAGGGAGAGTGTCCCGGCCTGGGACTTATACCCGGAAGCGTTGTAAGTATCAGAGAAATAATCCCAGATGGGTATAAAGTTCCTCATATAGGATGGAACAGGCTGAGGCTTACACAGCCGTCTCCTCTTTTCAGAAGAAACAGGGACGGGGACTATGTATACTTTGTACATTCGTATTATGCGAAGACGGGGATGAAGAACATCACGTCCGTGACGGACTACGGCGCTCCTCTTACGGCGTCCGTCGCAAAGGATAATGTCCTCGGGGTGCAGTTCCATCCGGAGAAGAGCGGGGACGCGGGACTCGGAATGCTCAGGTCATTCATGGAGATTAAGTAATGGTCATCTATCCAGCAATTGATATTCTCTCGTCATCTGCCGTGAGGCTCTACAGGGGAGACTACAGTGAAGTGACGAAGTACAGTCCGTCTCCCCTTGATGTGGCACTCGAACTCGAGAAGAAGGGAGCGAAGTACCTTCACATAGTCGATCTTGACGGTGCGAGAAAAGGCGAGAAGACCAATGCCGGGGTAATCAGGGAGATAGCTAAAAAGACATCTCTCCGTATCGAGCTCGGCGGAGGGATAAGAAGCGAAGAAGATATGGGCTTCTATCTTTCAGAGGGAATCGACAGGGTGATTCTCGGAACGAAGGCCCTCGACCTTGAGTTCCTCTCATCGATGCTGAAGAAGTTCGGCAGTGAAAGAGTTGTCGCCGGCGTTGACCTACGTAACGGCTGTGTATCGCTTTCGGGGTGGATGGATAACACATCCGTCGACGGTATTGAGATACTCTCCCGGATGGAAGAACTCGGCCTGAGGTATGCAGTGGTAACTGACATATCGAAGGACGGAACGCTCTCGGGGCCTTCCGTGGAACTCTACACAAAAATCATGGAGAAGACAGATCTCAAGATAACTGCCAGCGGCGGTATCGGGACAATCGGGGACGTGAGAGATGTGAAGGCAGCCGGCTGCTGGGGCTGCATAATCGGGAAGGCCTACTACGAGGGAAAGGTGAAGCTTGAGGATGCCCTCAGGGAGGAACTGTGATAACGAAGCGTATTATCCCGTGCCTTGACGTAAGGGACGGCAGGGTTGTGAAAGGTGTGAACTTCAAAGGTCTGATGGACGTATCAGATCCGGTATCGCTTGCTGACTATTATTCCCGTAGCGGCGCGGATGAACTTGTCTTCTATGATATAACGGCATCAGCGGAAGGTAGGACGATTTTCGCCGACGTTCTCCGCCGTACCGCAGAGAAGGTATTCATACCTCTCACTGTCGGCGGGGGAATATCGACAATAGAGGATTTCGACAGGGTCCTCAGGTGCGGTGCCGACAAGGTCAGCATCAACAGCGGTGCCCTCAGTAATCCCTCCCTCATAAGTGAAGGTGCAATGAGGTACGGATCGCAGTGCGTCGTGCTCTCCGTCGACGTGAAGCGTGTTGACGGCCGATATCATGTATTTAAGAAGGGCGGAAAAGAGGACACCGGACTCGATGCCCTTGAGTGGATAAGAAGAGGCGTGGAAAACGGAGCGGGGGAACTCGTTATAAATTCAATTGATACAGACGGCGTCAGAAAGGGCTTTGACGAACCTCTCCTCAGGGCTGTCAGTGATATTACCGATGTTCCACTCATCGCATCCGGCGGTGCCGGATGTGTGGGCGATTTTGTATCGCTTTTCAGAAACAACGACAGAGTCGATGCTGCCCTGGCGGCTTCAATCTTCCACTACAGGGATGTCCTGATTCCCGATCTCAAGGAGAAACTGAAGGCTGAAGGAATAAATGTAAGGAGTACAAACTATGACAGAATTCAATATTGAAGAACTCAGATTCGATGAAAACGGTCTCATTCCGGCTGTTCTTGTAGACTACACGACGCGTGAAGTGCTAATGCTCGCATACATGAACAGGGAAAGTTTATCCCTGACAATCGAGAAGGGAGTTGCAGTCTTCTATTCGCGTTCCAGAAAATGTATCTGGGTAAAGGGTGAGACAAGCGGCAACTATCAGAGAGTCGTATCGATTACGGCAGACTGCGATAAGGACGCACTCAAGGTCGTTGTTGAGCCTGACGGCCCGGCATGCCATACGGGAGAGTTCAGCTGCTTCCATAATCCCCTATATATAAGAGAGGAAAAGAACGACTTCACGCTTATAGACCTCTATAAGCTTATCGAGGGCAGAAAGACAGATCCGAAGGAAGGCTCCTACACTTCATATCTTTTCGACAAGGGCCTCGACAAGATACTGAAGAAGGTCGGGGAGGAAAGCACGGAAGTCATCATAGCTGCTGCCGAGAAGGACAGGAAGGAGACAATATACGAAATCGGAGACCTCATCTATCACCTCATGGTACTGATGGTCGAGGACGGTATAGAAGTCTCCGATGTCGTGAGAGAGCTCTCTTCGCGGCATGTCATAGACCACAAGGTCAAGCAGGAGAAGATGACCTGACGGGATTCAAGTAAAGTTTCGTGGTGTTTTTTGAAGGCGGCGAAAAGCTTTTTTGTCGCCTCTGTGAAGAATTCTGTTGAAACTGTGCTCCCTCTTTCTTTTTCATCCCAGACGGTTATATTCGTTCGTGAGGTGAAAAAATGAGCACAATCAAAAAAGCATCAGCTATCACAGCAGTATTGGTAATATCGGCGGCACTCTTTGCCAGCGGTATTAATGAAAGCAAGATTGAGTTCTCATCTCTTGATCTCTCCTCTGCATCCGTTGAAGACATCAAGAGCAGCTTTGAGGACGCAAAATCCGATTACGAAGAAGACAGGGAAAAGCTCGAGGAGAGCATAAGGAAAGCTTACAGCAACAGGGATGTAAGTGAATATCTTGAACTCAAGGAGCTCTACAGGGGACTCGAGTATCCTCAGATCACAGAAGAGCAGACAGAGACTCTTACCGAGAGAATCGTGAACAGCACGGATGAGGACGAGAAGAAGTCCCTCTCCGATTTCCTCTACGAGAATTCGAAGTATTATCATCCTTCGCTTACACTCTATGTGAAGTATGAGTCGAACGGCAGTCTCAGAAGCTACAAGAAGACAATAGTGAAGAAACCGGGCGAGAGCGTGACGCTTCCGTCGGCAACATCCTACTATTCCCGGATTCTGAACGGCTGGGGAATCACGGAGGACGAAGTTCTCTACACACCGGGCGAAGAAATCACGATGCCCTACACAGACACTGTACTCTACGGTGTACTCTCGACAGGTATCTCGTTCACTGACTCCGTCACGGGCTACAGCTATACAACCGAAGAGACAAGTGCAGACGTAGTTGTTCCGGAGGCTCCGGATTCATCCTATGTCTTCGTCGGCTGGTACGACAGCACAGGTAAGGAAGTCGAGGGCGATACAGTTACAGTTGAAGACGGCGAAAGCAAGACATACAAGGCCTACTGGAAGAGCGTGCAGCTCGATGAGGGCTCTGTGAAGTATTATTCGGACAACACTGTTCCGGCTAATACCCAGGCAAGGTATACAACTAGTGTCACAGTCGGCGGCAACATGGATATAAAGGGCCTGACACTCAAGCTCGAGGAGACTGATAATCTCAAGGTCCTCACAAAGAACCAGAGTTTCCGCACACTCTCTTCCGGTGATACAGGTTCCGCAACCTTCGTCATCGTACTCAAGGGCAACAGTGGAGACACAGTCGAGACTACACTCACGGCAACAGACAGTTCAGGCAATGAGTGGAGTATCCCGGTGTCATTCACGGTAAGATAAGTTTTTTCCAGCATACACGGACGTAAGGGGCGTCCGTGTATGCCACCTGGGGCTTCGGAAACGGAGCCTTCTTTTTTTTGACAAAATTTGGGAAAATGTCAGAAAAGACTTGCCTTTATGTTGACACTATTTTAAAATGTGTCAAAAAAGAAGGCAGACATGAAAAGACCCATCAACATTAGCGAGTACACATTCCGTTCGCTGACAGATACTGTCGCAGAGAAATATTCATCAGATATCGCATACTCGTCATACCGTCATCCGGATAGAGACATCTCGTACAGAGAACTCAAAGAGAGGGCAGACAGGATCTCGTCATATCTTCTGACGCTCGGACTGGGAAAGGGAGACAGAGCGGCAATCTATTCCCCGTCATCTCCCGAGTGGATGGTGAGCTATCTCGCAATTGTAAATATCGCTCTCATTGCAGTCCCTGTTCTTCCCGACTTCTCAAGCCGCGAGAGCAGTCAGATCCTGGAGGAAAGCGGCGCAAAGCTGGTATTTGTTACAGAGCGTCTTGAACCGAGGATAAGAGAAAAAGCCCGGGAGCGAAACATCATCCTCATCGACATCGATTCAATGTGCGAAAGAGGGAGCGGAAAGAGTATCCTTGATACTTCTGTGAATCGGGATGCTCTCGAAAGAAGCATCCCACTTCCCGATGATCCCGCGTCCCTCATATTCACGAGCGGAACTACGGGAAAGAGCAAGGGAGTCGTGCTCAGTCACAGAAACATACTCTATTCGGCAGATGAGGCATCGCTTCCCTACATAAAGGTGAAAAGAGGATACCGTGTTCTTTCGATTCTTCCGATGAGCCATGTCTACGAGTTCACCCTCGGCCATGTACTTCCTCTCATGAGCGGATGCCACATAACGGTACTGGGGCGTACTCCGTCGTCATCTGTTCTTCTTCCTGCATTCAAAGCCGTGAAGCCCCACATAATAATGACAGTACCGCTCATCATCGAGAAGATATATTCATCATCCGTAAGGCCTGTACTCGAGAATGAGAGAGTGAAGAGAATCTGCTCGAATGCCGTCATGAGAAAGCTTCTGTACCGCATTATAAGCCGCAGAATCCTCTCTGCCCTCGGCGGATGCATGAAGTTCTTCGGAATAGGCGGTGCTCCTCTCGACAGGGAGACTGAAGAGTTTCTCTATGAAGCGTCGTTTCCGTATGCCCTGGGCTACGGACTCACGGAGACAAGTCCGCTCATCGCATCCTGCGGACCGAAAAAGCGTCAGCATTCTCTTCACAGAACAGGAAAGACAGTCAGGGGACTTGATGTAAAGGTACTTGAACCTGATGCTGAAGGAATCGGGGAACTTGCCGTGAAGGGGCCTTCTGTAATGAAGGGCTACTGGAATAATGATGATCTCAACAGAGAATCCTTTACTGAGGACGGGTATTTCAAGACCGGGGACCTTGCCTTTCTCGATGAGGAGGGTTTCCTCGCAATAAGGGGAAGAAGCAAGACCATGATTCTTCTCTCCGGAGGTGAGAACATCTACCCTGAAGATATCGAATCACTCATCAACAGGAAGGAATTCGTTGAGGAGTCGCTTGTCGTCAACCACTCTGGCATTCTCACGGCCCTTGTGAAACTTGACCTTTCCTCCTATGCGAAGTCCCTTGCACTTTCTGTCGGTGAAGCGAAGGAAAAGGCGAAGAGCTACGTGAAGGATGTCATAAGGGATGTCAACAAAGACCTTTCTGCTTTCCAGAGAATAGGTGAGGTACTCCTCCAGGAGACTGCCTTCGAACGCACCCCCACCTTCAAGATCAAACGATACCTGTATTGACGGGGGCTGAACACAACATAACTATCTCACAAAACAGCCGGGACGGTGAAGGGCCGCCGACTTATGAAGATAGACGAGTAACTATCCTTTCTGATAGGATAGTAGAACCTCTCCATTTCCTTTTTCCGTCTAGTAATTGTTTCCGGAAAAGGCCAAATGAAGAAATCTCGCTATAGCCCATCCCCGTTCATTTCCTTTAACTTCATTCAAAAGAGGAAAAGCATGGCAGAAAGGAAAAAGAAGAAACAGAAGGAAAAGAAGATAACATACCGCTCGTGCCGCAGGATAAAGCGCAACGACGGACTGAGGATGAAAACTGTCACATCCTATACCTTCCCCTCATTCCTGGATGCCATAACATCCCGTACCCCGAATCTCATTGCGTACTCCGTCTTCGGCGACGACAGGGAGAAGGGCATAAGTTACAGACACCTCAAGTGGTACAGCGAATGCGTGGCCTCGTTCCTCCTCAAGAACGGAGTGAGGAAGGGAGACAGAGTCGCCATCATGGGCGAGAGCTGCCCTCACTGGATGGTGATGTATCTGGGCACTGTCATTATCGGAGCAGTCACGGTTCCGGTTCTTCCCGATTTCTCCTCATCGGAAGTCAGGGAGATCATCTCTCAGAGCGGCGCAAAGACCGTCTGCATAAACACGAAGCATTACAGAAAGATAGAGGGTATGGAAGGAATGCTGACTATCCGCATGGATGACCTCTCGTACATTCCCGTCATAGCTGAAGGTTTCGATTTTTCCTCATGCCCCGGTATCTCGATAAAGGAGAAGAGTCCCGACCATAATCTCATAAAGATGTCCACTCCTCAGGAAGATGACGTGGCATCCATCATCTACACAAGCGGAACGACAGGAGCGAGCAAGGGAGTTGTGCTTACGCAGAAGAACCTCCTTGTCTGTGCCGACGAGAGTACGGATACATATGTGAAGATAAACAAAGGTGACAAGGTTCTCTCCATTCTTCCGATGAGCCATGCATATGAATTCAGCATCTCACACCTTTTATGTCTCATGAGAGGCGCCGAGATAACGTTCCTCGGTAAACCGCCTGCAACGACCATCCTCATGAAGGCTTTCAGGGAAGTGAGACCGCATATCATACTGACGGTACCGCTTCTCATCGAGAAGATATACCGTGCGGCAGTCGCTCCCGTTCTAAAGAACGACGAGAAGGTGAAGAGGCTCATGAAGAATCCCCTCACGAGAGGTATCGTCTATCATTCGATATGTTCGAAGCTCAAGGCAACCATCGGCGGCCGTATGAAGTTCTTCGGTATCGGGGGCGCTCCTCTTGACAGCGAAGTCGAGGAGTTCCTCTTCCGCGCGAAGTTCCCGTATGCTCCCGGCTACGGTCTGACGGAGACAAGCCCGCTTATCGCGGCATCGGGACCGAAGAGAAGTCAGCACAGGCTCGGCTACATCGGAAAAGTCGTGAAGCACGACTCTGTCATCCTTCTCGACAGAAACGAGGAAGGTGTCGGCGAGATAGCAGTCAAGGGCCCGAACGTCATGAAGGGCTACTACAACAACGATGAGCTCAACAGCGAGGTCTTCACAGCGGACGGGTACTTCAGGACAGGGGACCTCGGCTACATCAGTAAGGAAGGATTCCTTGCTATCCGCGGCAGAGTCAAGACCATGATTCTCGGCCCTGCCGGCGAGAACATCTATCCCGAGTCAATCGAGAGCATCCTTAACAACATGGACTATGTCCAGGAGTCATTGATCGTTCCCGGCAAGGGCGGCCTCGTCGCTCTCATAAAGCTTGATCTCGAGGCCATGATGGATAACCTCAAGATGAATGCCGACGAAGTGAAGAAGTATGCTTCCGAATATCTTATGAAGCTCAAGAAGAGCGCGAACGAGCAGCTTTCCGTCCATTCGAGAATCGAGGATACTGAGCTTCAGGAGGAGGATTTCGAGCGTACCCCGACCCAGAAGATCAAGAGATTCCTGTATCCCAAGAAGAAAAAGGATGAAAAATAAGTCCATCTTCTTTAAGATGGAACCATGCTGTCTGTTAAAAGAAGAGTACTTGTTCCTGTTCTGATATTTTTCGTTCTCGTGGCGCTTCCGGCTTCACTCAGGGTCGGAGCATCCCTTACTCCCGCTTTCCTCTGGGACGGATACCCGCTCCTGAAACCGGGGGAAAGTGACGTGTATTCAAAGACGAACGACTTTCTCGACAGTGTTTCACTCGACGGTAACTGGGAACGCCTTCAGGATTCGCTTCTGAGATTCGAACAGCGTGTGCCGCTTGCATCTCTCTTTCTCGAAACAGAGAATCGCGGATTCTCCGTTGCCCTGAAGATAGATATCCGTGAAGAACTCTACAACTTCACGTCAAATACTGCCTGGTCGAATATTCCGTACGTCGGGAACACGAAGTACGCAGTGACGAACGCCCAGTACCCGAGTGTGGCGTATGCCGAATACCGGTCTCCGGACTTCTACGCTTCAATCGGCCGCCGTCTTTTCCTCCTCGGGCCGGGAGAATACAGCTTCATTCTCTCTCCTTCGCAGCCATACCTTGACTATGCGTCATTCGGCCTCAGCTACAATGATCCGTCCTATACGCTCGCATACAAGTTCTTCGCTCTCTCGTCCGCCAATTCCGTATTCAACAGGGCGAAGACGGAAACAGATTCAGATGTAATGAAGACTGTATTCATCCATAAGGTATCTTACGAGAGGAAGAATCTCATAATAGGTCTCAGCGAGCTTAATCTCGTTTATGACACTGTGCCGTCCCTATATGACTTCACTCCCTTCGTCCTCTGGCACAACCAGTACCAGGAGGAACATTCGAACGTCATGATAGAAGTGTCGGTCGAGGGCAGGATAAAATCCGTCAGAATCTGGGCTATCTACGCCCAGGACGACATCTGTCTCAGGAACGAGAGCAACAACCTCAAGCCCACAGCCCTCGGCTTTGCTGCCGGCTTCGACTGGCATATCCTTGAGGGAGGAACATTCAAATCCCCGATCAGACGCAACAGCGACTACATGATGAGGGAGAATAACCTCCGGGAGGATGGCGGCCTCCATCTTGAAGGAGAAGCCTATTGGGCCACGAACTGGCTATACAACAGGAGAAGCAGCGACGGAAACGGCGGCTTTAAGAGTGATAAGTACGGCAAGATAATGCTTCCGTACCGTTATTACTCCTCGAACGGCGGCTTCGTCGACGTTGAAGACTGTTTCTACATAGGTTTCCCGTACGGTCCCGGAACGATACTCTCAAAGCTCATCATCTCATACGAGAATGAGGATTTCCGCATCGAAGGATACGGCTCTCTCCTCATGCGCGGAGACATAACGATAGACACTACGGTAGAAAAATCATCTAAGGACAGATGGCTTAATCTCGAAGGTGATATCATCCGTGTCTGGACAGTCGGGCTCGAGGGGGAGTGGATTCCGTTCTCTTCGTGGAGAAATCTCTCATTGACTCTCTCTTCTTCGTTCTCGTTTGACAACAGCGGAAGATTCTATCCTCTGCTTTCATTTACTCTCGGAACGTCATTTTAGGAGGAAGCATGGAACGCCTGGATAAAATTCTTTCGGAATCCGGTATCTGCACGAGGCGCGAAGCGAGAGACCTTGTCAGAAAGAAGAGAATCCGTGTCAACGGTAAGGAAGCGTCCTCATTTGATATGAAAGTATCTGAGGAAGATACGATACTTCTCGACGGAGAAGAAATCGAACTTCATCACAGCGTGACGGCTGTGATGAACAAACCGGAGGGCTTTGTGACAAGCACCGACGACCCGGGTAGCCGCACTGTGATGGAACTTCTTCCCGAACGCCTGAGGAGACTTGGACTCTATCCCGTGGGACGCCTCGATAAGGATACCACCGGACTTCTTCTCTTCACGAATGACGGGCCCCTGGCACACCGCCTCATATCTCCGAAGAGGAATGTCGAGAAGGAGTATCTCGTGACGCACACGGGGACAGTCACCGATGAGATCATCGGGGAGTTCAGGAAGGGACTTGTCCTTGCCGACGGAACGGTATTGAGGAGCGCAGAACTGAAGAGAGTCTCTCCGTCACAGAGCCTTCTGACGATTACGGAAGGAAAGTACCATCAGGTAAAGAGAATGATGGGGTCAAAAGGCCTTTGTGTCACTGCTCTCGAGAGAGTGAGGGAGGGAAAACTCACGCTCTCGGGGCTTGAAAGAGGAGAAGTGAGGGAGCTTACTCCAGAAGAGTTGGAAAGCCTCACCGATTGATTAGGGTGGGCGGACATAATACAATTGAGCCAATGAAAACACTTGATAAACTGCAGAAACTCGCACGCATAGGAAAGATTGTCAGCAGGATATTTCTCTTTGCGTCCATTTTCTGTGTTACCGTATCGATAATAGCCCTGATGACGGTTCTTCTTTCCGGAGACCTCTCCGGGGACGTGAAGGACTTCACGATTTCGGGACTCATGAAGGACTCCTCGAAGCTTGCGTCCCTCGATATCGTCATCTACATAATCGCGCTTGCGGTATATTTCATCGGACACACATATCTCTGGAATTCGGCCTACCGTTATTTCGCCGTCGCCGTGGAGAGCGGAACGCCCTTCAAAGCGGACAACAGCAGCAATCTTATGAAGCTCGGCATTGCAACGATTCTCTTTCCGGCAATCTTCGAACTTCTGACCCTTGTTCTCCTGAACTTCGCCACCGAACATGTCTTCAACGGCTCTCTTATCATGGATTATAATCCGTCGTCCACGTTCAGTCTCGGTATCATGATAATCTTCGCTTCCGTCATCTGCCGCTACGGTGCCGAAATCGAGGCAAAGAAGAACGCATGATTGAGAGAAGCCTCTATTCATCTCCACTCGGAGAGATGGCTCTCCTCTCTGACGGAGAGAGGCTTCTCAGACTTACATTCAATACCTGTTCGGTTCCTGATTATCCCGTCGGGGAGGATTCTCCGATAAGAACAGCGAAGAAGTGGCTCGACGATTACTTCTCCGGCCTCAATCCCTCTTACAGTATTCCTCTTCTCATTGAAGGTACTTCCTTTCAGAAGGAAGTCTGGGAGATTCTCCAGACCATTCCCTACGGAGAGACAATGACCTATGGTGACATAGCTTCTCTCATTGCAGAGAGAAGGGGAATAAGGAGGATGAGCGCACAGGCTGTCGGCGGCGCTGTCGGCAGCAATCCCTTCGTCATCATGATCCCCTGCCACAGAGTACTCGGAAAGAACGGCAGTCTTACCGGCTACTCGGAAGGAATAGAAAGGAAGATGGCCCTGTTGGACCTTGAAGGTATCCCGTACAGAAATTGAAACAAAAAAATAACTCCAGCTGGTTACTGGAGTTATAAGATATTCGTGAGAGACGGGGATCGAACCCGCGATCTCCGGCGTGACAGGCCAGCGCGATAACCAGCTTCGCTACTCCCACATGACAGATGAAAATATAGACATTTTTTCAAACCGCGTCAACAGAGTTTCAAAAAAAACTTCATTTTAATTTTCCTATGATTGCAGCCATCCCTCCGATGTCCTCCTCGAGGTTTATTTCCTCGCCTTCCAGGGTACGCTCGAGGCGTGAGAGAAGAAGCGACGAGAAGAGTTCCGTGAGAGTGTTCTGGTACTGCACTTTAAGGCCGAATGAAGATATGACAACCTGGGCCTGGGAAGCAAGCATGAGTGTGATGGAGCGGTATTCGTCTGCACAGAGACCGTTCACGAGATGCATCGAGAACACCACTCTCAGCCACGGCGTGTGCTCGTCGGAGAGGAAGATGTCCATCCAGTGGGAGGCTGCGGAGAAGAGCACATCGCTGACGGATCCCGAGAGATTGAGGCGGAAGCCCTTCTTCATGAAGGCGCTGTGTCCTTCCTTTATTATAGCCTCGATTATCTCATCCCTGCTTCTGAAATAGTTGTAGAGAGTCGCCTTCGAGAGTCCGACCCTTTCTGCAAGGACGGAGAGCGAGAAGCTGTCCATGCCCTCGTATGCTATTATCTGGGATGCCTCTTTTATTATCTGATCACGCTTACTGGTTGCCATGAGAACAGAATACCAACCGAACGGTCGGTTGTCTATCCTCCTTTTTTCCTTTTTTGCGGTCCGCGGCTTTCCCTTTCCGTTGATGAAAGGACGGGAAAAATGCAGAATCCATGTATCTTTAATTGAAAAGGATAAACACATGTACGCATTAGTAGAAATCCTGGGCAAGCAGTACAAGGCTGAAGAAGGCGCTGTGCTTCTTGTCGACAGAATCCCTCAGGAGGCTGGTTCCTCTTATGAGATCAGTAAGGTTCTCGCTGTCGTAGATGGAGAAAATGCTGTATTCGGCACACCATGTGTTGAAAACGCTAAGGTTCTCGCTACAGTCGGTGAAGAAGTCAAAGGTGACAAGGTGAAGGTCTACAAGTTCCGCAGAAGAAAGGGTTACAGAAGAACCCAGGGACACAGAGAGAAGTACACCCAGATTACAATCAACAAGATTGAATGCTAAGGAGGCAGAAGTATGGCACATAAGAAAGGTGGTGGTTCAAGCCGCAATGGTCGTGATTCCAATGCTCAGCGCCTTGGCGTCAAAAGGTATGGTGGACAGCTTGTAAAGGCTGGTGAGATCATCGTCCGTCAGCACGGTACAAAGATTCACGCTGGTGAAAACTGCGGCTGTGGTACTGACTATACACTCTTTGCTAAGGTTGCAGGAACAGTCAAGTTCTACGAAAGAAGAAACAGAAAGTACTGCACAATCGTAGCTGTCGAGGCAGAAAACTAATCAACTCATCCATATGTTTGGATTTTCAGACGAAACATATATCGATGTACAATCAGGGGATGGAGGCGCAGGTTGCGTCTCCTTCCGTCGTGAAAAGTTCGTACCCAAGGGAGGACCGGACGGCGGAGACGGCGGCCGCGGAGGCGATGTCATCTTCGTTGTGAAGGATAATCTCAGAACTCTCGGCCACCTCAAGATGGTCCGTGTCTACCGTGCCGAAAACGGACGCGGCGGGCAGGGCGCGAGGATGTACGGCAGGGACGGCAGGGATATAGAGATCCCGGTGCCGCCGGGAACCGTCATCAAGAATGCCGAGACTGGGGAGATAATCAAGGATCTTTCCGGATGCGACAGGTTCGTCTTCCTCAAGGGAGGCAAAGGCGGCCTCGGCAACTGGCACTTCCGCACGGCGACTCATCAGACTCCCCGTTTCGCACAGAGCGGAGAGAAGGGCGTGGCAATGCGCATAGGAGTCGAACTCCTTGTCATTGCAGATATAGGTTTCGTGGGCTTTCCCAATGCCGGAAAGTCAAGCCTCCTGAATCTTCTGACGAATGCCAGAAGCAAGGTTGCGGGCTACCCGTTCACGACAAAGATTCCGCAGCTCGGAGTCATGAGAATGTGGGACAGGGACGTTGTCCTTGCAGATATTCCCGGAATAATCGAGGGCGCAAGCGAAGGCCTCGGCATGGGCTTCAAGTTCCTCCGTCACATATCACGTACGCAGGGACTTGCATATCTTGTGGACTTAAGTGATGATAACTGTCTCGAAGCCTTCGACATTCTCCATAACGAACTCGAGAAGTACTCTCCGGAGCTAGCCTCTAAGCCTACGATGCTCATCGGAACGAAGATTGACGAGGACGGGGCAGAAGAGAAATTCGAGAGCCTCAAGGCAAAGTATTCCTCCCGGATGACTGTCCTTCCTCTCTCCATATACGATGATTCACTCCTGGAACCTGTCAAACTCAAGTTCGCTGAAATGGCGGGAGTGACAGGAGAGAAGACAGAGAGCGGTTTCACTTCCCGGATGGACAAGGATGCCTATTACCGTGATGAAGAGTGAGAAGAAGGCTGTACTCGGCGGAACGTTCGATCCCGTGCACATGGGACACATAAATCTCTTCCATTCGGTGAGCGAGCTGACACCCATTACGACACTCTACGTCATTCCCAACTATGTATCGAATTTCAAGAGGGAGAGGAAGACGGCTCCGTTCGACGACAGGATGGCGATGCTCAATCTCGCAATTCTGGACTATGCGGACCTCTATCCGTTTGATGATCTCAATATAGTGGTCTCGGACATCGAGGGAAGGAAGAAGGGAGTGAGCTACACCTGTGACACTATCCGGTTCCTCTTTGATGAAATCGAGGATGAGGGAAAGGTGAACTTCATAATCGGAGACGATCTTCTCGAAGGCCTTCCTTTCTGGCACGAGAGTGAGTATCTGATGACGCACGTCAGATTCTGGTGCTTTGTGAGAGATTACGCTTCCCGTCCGTCGCTCGACGGATTCGAGGTGCATTACATAGAGAGCGAGCAGACAGTTGCATCAAGTACTGCCGTGAGAGACGGTGACATGTCGCTTGTAAGCGACAGCGTCAGGGAGTATATCGAGGAAAATGGACTATATAAAGCTGAAGGCTAAGGTCTCTGCCATGATAAAGCCCTCGCGCTTTCTCCATTCAATGGGAGTTGCAGAGACATCTCTTTATCTTGCACGCCGTTTCGACCTCGATGAAGAGAAGGCACTCTGTGCGGGAATCTATCACGATGCCTACCGCTATTCGGGAGCGGAAACGTCGATAGAAGAACTCGAGAAGGCAGGTTTTGTTCTCGCTCCGGAGGAGAAGAGAGAGCCGATGCTCCTTCACGGAGCACTGGCGGCACTCAACTTCGACCGTGATGCAGAAGAGAGTGTCGGCGATGATATGAAGGCGGCCGTCAGGCATCACACCCTCGGCTCGAGAGACATGGGAAAACTCGGAGCGGTTCTTTATATAGCCGATTATATCGAACCCGGAAGAAAACACCTCACTGAAGAGGATAGACTGAATATAATGGAGAGAAGTACACTCGAGGAGATGACAGCTCTGATCATCGAAATGCAGAGACCGTATCTGGAGAGCACGAAGGACGGAATGGCTGGGGTGACCGGAGACTTATATGATTACATCAGATCGGGCGGAAAATTCTGAGGAAGAAAAATGAAAGAGAAAGTAAAGGAACAGACAGCAAGGATTGAAGCATATCTTATTGACCACAACGTAAAGGACGTCACGGTCGTTGACCTTGACGACTGCTCGTGGACAGATGCATTCGTAATCGGAACAGTCACGAGCGTGGGACACCTCAAGGGTGTTGTCCACCAGCTCTGGACTGAGCTCAACGGCATGGGACTGAGTGTCAGCAACCGTCACAAGACTCCCGGCGACGACGGCTGGGAACTCATCGACTGCGGTGACATCGTCATCCACCTCATGAGCCCCGAGCTCAGGGAATTCTACAGCCTCGAGAAACTCTGGAAGGCTGCAGAGCCAGAGAAATGAGTCAAAGGCCGTCCGGAAGGGCGGTCTTTCATTTCAAAAGTAAAAACACCGGTAAATTTTCGGATAAGATTGACTTTTTTCTGTAGCGCCGTGAAAAAACGTGGGGTAAAATCGGTGCTATGGCAACATTATCCGACATATCGAAGAAAGTGAACGTCTCTCCTGCCGCCATAAGCAGGATTCTCAACCGCGACCCTGAATTCGTAGCCTCGAAGGCCGTGCGTCTCGCAGTCATGAAAGCTGCAGTGGAAATGGGCTATAAGACTCCCCGTCAGAGGAAGAAGGGGGACAACACGATTGAAGTCGCAGTCGCCGACTGGCACAGCGTTCCCGCATCACGACGCGGGGAATTCGACTACAGCACGCTCATTCCTCTCTCCGACAGCAAGGTCGACTACGTGTTCTCACGCCTCGAGAAGGGATCACCGAGACTTGTCGATGCGATAATCGGCATCGGAATCTTCAGTCAGGAGGAGATAGACGAGCTTCTCTTCTCGTCGACTAACATCGTCTTCCTGAACAACAACGATGACAACGCACCGTTCGACAAGATGTTCATCGATTATGATACCGCTGTCCTCAAGTCAATCGACTACCTTGTCGAAAAGGGGTGCAGTAGGATTGCCTTCATTTCCGGAATAAGCGAAGAGGACGGCATAACGATAGGAAAGAGAAGAATCAGTGCCATCAGGGACCTCATGAAGAAAAAGGGCGTCTATGACGAGAATCTCGTCGAAGTCGGAGAGCTTACCGACGAATCGGGCTACCGTATGGCCGAGGACATAATGAAGAAGAATCCCGATGCGGTGATGCTCGGAACCCAGCTCATCGAGAAGGGAGTTCTCGAGTACATGAAGAGTCTTGAGCATCCTCCTCTCATCATACTCAGGCGTGACATCGATCTCGGACACGAGAAGACGGACTATCCTGTGGTCAGGATGGCATCCGAGCAGCTCTGGAGAATAACACTGATGCTCATATATATGAGAAGCAGGGATCCGGCGCCTCCTCTGAAGGTCACTATCGAGGCTGAATTCGATACTACAGGACTTTGAGAGAGGAAAAGGCAATGAAGAGACTTTCTGTTTTCCTGATGGTGTCTCTCACCCTCTTTGCACTTTTTGCCGGTGGAACGGCTGAAAGTACATCTGATGAGAGGGTGATTGATGAACTTACGATTACTTTCGTCCCGTCAAGGGATACCGAGGATATCGTGGTGGCGACGGCGCCTCTCGGGAATCTTCTCAAAAAGGAACTCGCCTCTTCCGGATGGACAGTGAAGAGCGTGAAGATTCTTGTCTCCACAAGCTATGAATCTGCAGGAGAAGCGCTGGATGCGGGGACTACGGACATTGCGTTCATCCCTGCGGGCACGTACGTGAAGTACAGCGACGGTGCAGAGGCCATTCTTACGGCCCTCAGGGAAGGAAAAAGCATCGACAGCAGTGACGCAAAGGTATGGAACGAGAACAAACCCACCACTTCGGGGGGCTCTCTTGTCGTGGGCTACCGCGCCCTGATTCTCTCCGGTGTCACGGAAAAGGGAAGGGCTCTTGCCGATAAGGTGAACAGGGGTGAGGACCTCGGGTGGGAGGAACTCGATGCGTGCTCGTGGGGTGTCGGTACGACGACATCATCAGCGGGATACATCTATCCCTCTCTCTGGCTCTACGGAAGATTCGGAAGGACAGTTGCAGATCTCTCCCGAGCCGTACAGACCACGTATGCTTCCGCATTTGCAGGACTTTCCTCCGGAATGTACGACATAATCACATGCTACGCAGATGCGAGGGAGGATTATGTCACGAAGTGGACTCAGGAATGGGGACGGACAAAGTCCATCTGGGACGAAGTGGATGTCATCGGAGTCTCCGACTTCATCATGAACGATACGATAAGCATTTCCAGGACAAGCACGGTAATGCAGGACAGGGAGTTCGTCAGAGCTCTTCAGGATGCGTTCATGTCGATTGCGGAAACCGACGAGGGAAAGACCGTACTGAAGATATACAATCACTACGGCTACACGGAGGCTGTCGACAGCGATTACGACTCTGCCCGCACGGCTCAGAAGATCTTCAGATAGGCCCTCAATGATAGTCCTCGACCATGTGACAAAAGTTTATCCCGGAGGTGTTAAAGCCCTCGACGATGTATCGCTCACGATAGAAAAGGGCGAATTCGTCGGGATAATAGGGCCTTCGGGGGCCGGAAAGTCGACACTGATTAGGACAATCAACAGAATGACTGACATAACGGAAGGGAGAATAACAGTCGACGGGGAGGATATATCATCGCTTTGCGGGCGGAACCTCAGAGAGTTAAGGCGCCGTATCGGGATGATATTCCAGTCATTCAATCTTATCCCGCGCACCACCGTACTCAAGAATGTTCTTGTGTCGTTTGCTCCCGATATGCCCTTCTGGAAGGTACTTTTCGGTCTCTATTCCAGGTCTGACAAAGTAAAGGCCCTCGATGCCATCGAGAACATGGGAATACTCGACAAGGCATACTCGCGCTGCGACGAGCTCTCCGGTGGACAGATGCAGCGTGTCGCACTTGCGCGTACGCTTGCCGGAAATCCGGAGATGATACTTGCTGACGAACCTGTTGCCTCACTCGATATCGTGACGGCGAGATCCGTGATGGATGACCTGAGGCGTATAAACAGGGAGAGAGGTATACCCATACTCGTGAACATACACAATGTTGATCTTGCACTCGAGTATGCGGAGAGGATAATCGGAATCAGAAACGGCAGGATAGTCTACGACGGAAAGGCTGCTGACGCGGACAGAAGCGTCCTCAGCAAAGTTTACGGCGGGGAAGTGCAATGAGAAGGAGACAGCGTGAAATCACACTATCGTCAGGGAGCATAATCGGGGAAAAGAGGAGCATCGGCCCCGTTGTTTTCCTCATTCTTCTTGCCTTTGTCCTCATGTCCCTCCGGATAACAGATTTCCGTTTTTCCGTTCTTCTCAAGAGGGGCGGACAGTTCTGGATAATCCTCTCGAAGATGTTTCCGCCTGACTTCGGTTATCTTCCGTCTCTCTGGAAACCTCTTCTCGATACGATAAAGATGAGCATAACAGGCTCTGCCGTAGGCGCTCTCCTTGCCGTTCCCTTTGCGGCGGCCGCATCGTCAAATATAGTGAAGAGACGTCCCGTCGTCCTCATCTTCCGTCTTCTCTTCTCCGTTCTAAGAACCATACCCACACTTATTACAGCACTCATCGCCACCTTCATATTCGGACTCGGAACGAAAGCAGGAGTTGCCGCCATCGCTCTCTTCACGTTCTCGTATGTGGGAAAGCTTCTCTATGAGGAGATAGAGACTGCGGACATGGCGGCGTACGAGGCGATGCTCGCCCTGGGAAACACGAAGCCGAAGGCCTTCGTCCTTTCCGTAGTTCCCCAGGTTCTTCCTCTCTACCTCTCCTCTTGCCTCTACTGCTTCGAGGGCAATGTCCGCTACGCCAGTGTTCTCGGCTATGTCGGAGCCGGTGGAATCGGCCTCATACTCAATTCCCAGATAGGCTGGAGAAACTATGACAACGTCGGCATGATTCTTCTCGTTCTCTTCGTCACCGTCGTAATCATCGAACATGTGAGCTCAGAGTTGAGAAGAAGACTTGACGGAGAGAATAAGAAAGCCTCTCCGGACGTGAAAGAGAGATATCATAGGAGGGAATCTTTCGTCGCATTCACCATAACCCTTCTTCTGATAGTCTGGGCGTCATCATCCCTACTCTGCGGTGACGGAACGGAAGTGAATTCCATTGCCGTTATGAAGAGCATCCTTCACGGCATATTTCATCCCAGCACATCGCTTCTGTTTTCCCCCGGTACGGACGGTGTCCCGTACCTTCTTCTCGAGACAGTCGCGATAGCCTTTCTCGGGACGCTTGTCGGCGCCGTGATTTCCGTTCCGTTCGCATTTCTCTCCTCGGCGAACATTGTTCCGCGGCCGCTTGCTGCAGCTGTGAAAGTGTTCATAATGGCTGTGAGAACGGTGCCGGCATTCGTCTACGGCCTCATGTTCATACGTGTGACGGGCCCGGGACCGTTCGCCGGAGTGCTGACGATGAGCATATGTTCCGTCGGTATGATAAGCAAGATGCTGGGAGAGAGTGTCGGCTCGATGGACAGGGGAATTCTCGAATTCCTCGATGCTTCCGGCTGCGATACCCCAAGAAAGATAATGTGCGGGATAATCCCGCAGATTGCCCCGTCGTTCATGTCAATCATAATCTACCGTTTCGATATGAATCTAAGGGACACTGCGGTCCTCGGCCTCGTCGGTGCCGGTGGAATCGGGGCACCGCTCATCTTCGCGATGAACGGCTACAAGTGGGACCAGGCCGGTGCGATTCTCTTCGGCCTTGTCTCTATTGTTCTCGTCGCAGAATGGATGTCGTCAAAAATCCGGATGCGCCTTACCGGGAAAAAGGGCTGAAGAAATGAGCCCCCGGAACCGGGAGCTCTGCTGCCTCTCCTTCTTTCCTTATTCCGAGAGAAACGCCTTGAAAAGCTTCTCCATAGTGAGAACATCCTCCGTTCCCGCAGTCTCGTAGGAGGAGTGCATTGCAAGCTCTGCACAGCCGATGTCGCTTGTGCGGATTGAAATCTTCTGAGTCGAAAGGTTACCCAGAGTCGATCCTCCTGCCATGTCGCTGTTGTTGTAGAAGACCTCGTGTGGAATGCCGTTCCTGTCCATGAGGTCCTTCGTCCAGGCTCCGCTTTCGCCGCTTGTCGTGTACTTCTGGGATGAAGCGTACTTCAGGAGTATTCCCCCGTTCATTCTCGGCCTGTTCGTCACATCGCTCTTTTCGGGGTATGCGGGGTGTACTGCGTGTCCGTTGTCTGCACTGAGCATGAAGGATGAGGATAGTGCGATGTACTTCTCCTCGCTGTTCCATCCCAGGGACAGTGATATTCTCTCGATTACCCCTTCGAGGAAGTCGGAAAGTGCTCCCTGCATCGTCCCGCTTCCTGTCTCCTCGTTGTCGAAGAGTGCAACCATGCTGACAGCACTGCGGCTCATAGTGGAGGTGATTGCTTCAAGGGCTGTGAAGGCACATTCGAGGTCATCGATTTTCGGTGAGGAGAAATACTCACGGTTCACACCGCTGAATGACGGCGCTGTCCTGTTGTAGAGGAAGAGATCACAGTCCATGATATCTTCCTTTTCACAGTCACAGACGGAAGAGAGAATGGTGAGGAAATCATCATCACCGTCACTGAAGAGGGGGAGCATCTCCTTCTGAACGGAAATCTTCCAGCCGTTGTTGGCTTCCCTGTTCTGGTGTATTGCGAGAGAGGGAATCACAAGATTGAGGACGGGTGAGAGATCCACGTGCTTCTCGACGATTTCCCCATCCTTTTTACAGAAGACCCTTCCTGCCGCAGAGAGAGGCTTATCGAACCAGGTGTAGAGAAGAAGGCCGCCGTAGCTTTCCACGTTGAGACGGGAAGGCATGTCCTTTCCTTCCACCACGGGATTCCACTTGATCTTGAAGCACGGCGAATCGGTATGTGCCGCCGCGATGCGGAAGTATCTGGGACTATCGGGGACTCTGAATGCGATGACGGCGGAAGAGGAGCGCTTCACGAAATATGATTTTCCTCTTTCGACTCTGAACGGCTTCTTCTCGTCGAGGGGAATGAAGCCGCTTTCAAGCAGCATCTTCTCCGCATTGTCCACAACGTGGTAGGGAGAAGGTGATGACGATATGAATGACATGAGCCTTTCGGCTGCCTTAAGTGATTCTGTGTTCATGAAAGGAAGTATGACGCCAAAAGGAAAGAGGTGCAAGAAGACTTACGAGTCTTCTATCTTTATGCCCTTTGTTCTCCATTTGCCGCTGAGGAGCCTGGGGTAGAAGACCACGATTCTCACGACCCAGTCAAGCCACATTCCGATCTGTGTTCCCAACAGCCCCAGACCGCAGTAGACGCCGAGGATGTGAGCGAAGAAAACACGGCAGATCCACATGTCGAGAACTGCTGTGATCATTACGAGCTTCACGTCTCCCGCCGCGTGGAGGATGTTCGGCGTGACGAATGCAAGCGACCAGAAGAGACGGCAGACACAGTCTATCCTTACCGTGAGTACGGCAAGGGATGTCGCCTCCGCCGAGAGACCGTAGAGCGAGACAATCCAGGGAGTGAGGAGGAAACTCACGCTGCCGAATATGAACATGCAGAACGTCGAGATGCGCAGGAGCTTTCTCGCGTAGTACATCGCCTCGTCGTACTGATGAGCGCCGCAGCACTGTCCGATTACGGTGATGGATGCAAGGGATATGGCGTTGCCGGGAATGTCGACGAGTGTCTCCATGTTGTTGAAGACGGCATAGGCCGCGATGCTTGCCGTTCCGAAGGAGGCGATGGTCGAGGAGATGAGAATCTTTCCGAAGTGGAAGAGACACTTCTCGGCTCCCGTCGGGATGGCCTGATGTAGAATCATCTTCGAGATATGAGAGTCGAATTCCGGCTTCTGTGGGGACGGAATGTAGAGTTCCCTCTTCGTGTTGCACACGACGGCGAACATGATGACGGCCCCCACCATACGTGATATGCACGATGCGATTCCGACTCCCATTGCACCCATGTTGAACGAGAAGAGGAAGATTGCATTGCCGATGACGTTGATGACGTTGACGATTATCGAGACATTCATCGTGATTCTGCTTCTGCCCATTGAACGGCTTATCGCATTCGAGGCGCTGAGAACTGCGTAGAACGGCATGCTTATGAGAATCGGGATGGAGTAGTCGACGGCTGAGGAGAATACGTCTTCCTCGATCGAGCCGTAGATGAAGCCGATGACCTCATCGTTGAAGAGGAGGAGCAGGAGAGCCGTCACTGTCGATACGGCCGTGACGATGTTCATGAGCTGCTTGCAGCTCTTTCTCGCTCTTTCCTTCTCGCCCATTCCGAGAAGCTGGCAGGCAACGACGCTTCCGCCTGTCGCGAAGGCCATTATGACCTGGATGAGAAGGTTCTGTATGGTGTTGACGCAGCTGACGCCGCTGACTGCGGCTTCCCCCGCCTGCGCCACCATCATCGTGTCGGCAAAACCGACGGCAACGGAGAGTGCGGTCTCCGCTGCAAGGGGGAGAATGAGTGATGAGAGATACTGGTTACTGAAGGGCAGCTTTGCCTTGTCTATCTGGAGTTTCTGCATATTCAAAATCCGAGGTCGAACATCTCGTCCTCAAGGTCCTCCATTTCGTCTTCTCCGATGTCGGAGAAATCGTCGTCCGTCGTGTTTTCTATCGTGACGGAGGAGTCATCCTCTCCGTCCATTTCTTCATCTTCATCATCAACCGGAAAATCAGGATACATAACTGAGGATTATATTGAAAGAAGTGAAATTGTCTACACGCAAAGCTTCTCTTCACCTCTTTTGCGGTCGCCGCTTATGGTGTAACATGGAGGGGTAAAGGAAAGGAAAATGAGAAAACACATTCTTCTAACAGCACTTCTTGTTCTCGCCATCGTCCTCCTCTCGTCCTGTCAGACGGTCCTGAGCATTCCATATACCCAGCCGTCGAACATCGACATGAGCCAGTACCGCAATGTGGCGGTCGCTTCGGCATCGAGGTATGACGGCTATCAGTCACTGCCGTCCTATGTCAGGTATGACAGCTACTCCCTGGACCCGAGAATAATCTACTACAACTACATGACGTCATATAATTATGACTCCATCAACCAGACAACGGCTACGGAGCTTACGAAAATGGTGGGTAAGGTATTCTCCTCGTCATCCTACTATTCGACTCTCTCGACGGACAAGACCGATACGTACCTCTCCCTCTACAGGATAGGCAAGGACCCGTCTGCACTTCTGAAGGCTGACGGAATCGACGCACTCATAATCCCGAAGATCACATCTCTCAAGACCGACGAGTATATCGACGCTGAAATCGTGAAGGACTACAGAGGCTACGAGAGCGTGAAATACACGTTCTACAGGACTGTCTCTATCTCGTTCACTCTCACCGTTCTCGATACCTCGACAAGCCGTATTGTTGCAGTCAAGGAATACAGGACATCCTCCTCGAGCTGGGAGACATTCGATCCCAACTACTATATCTTCTACTCTCTCATGAGCGAGCAGGATCTCGTGGAAGATGCCCTCTCGGACAAGATCAGCGAAATCGTATCGGACTTCATACCGACACGGCGCTACACCGATGTCACGTTCAAGGACAACAATCCCAAACTCGAGTCAGTCGAGGAAGCCTACAAGGCTGCCGAGAACGGCAACCTCGACTACGCCCTCACTGTCTTCAGAAAGGCATACGAGGAACAGGGACACGTACCTTCGGGCTACAATGCCGCACTCATAACAGCCGCAGGCGGGGACCTTGACGGTGCCATCTCGATTCTTTCTGACATCAGGGGAAAGGGAAAGGATGACAGCGAAGTGAACTATCTCTACTCGAAGCTTCTCTCACTCAAGCAGAAGAACGAGGAAGCGAAGAAGCAGTACGAGCCGAAGACGACAGAGAGCAGCACATACGTTTCTCCTTACGAATATCTTCTGTGACGGGGTGAAAATAGTTTAACAACTTAACGTTTATTAAGTATTTTTTTGTAAAATATTGTAAATGATGTTCCAAAGTCTGATGTAATTCATAAGAAAATTGACGTTTAATGCAATAAAAGCGTTCGTTTCTGCTTGATTATTCCGGGCTTTCCGGGACATCATTTCATTGAAAAGGACCGGAGCAATCATTTTTTGATTTTTTCCGGTGTTCTGCTATCATTTAGGTAAATTCGGAGGTAATCCCATGCTATTGTCAATGACACTTGCAAATTATAAGTCTGTGAAGGAGAGCCAGACTATTTCATTCGTCGCTCTGAGTGACAAGAGGATGGACCTGACAAAGACTGTTGCGGGAACGGACAAGTTCAACGTTCTCAAGTCCAGTGCCATCATCGGACCGAACGGAGCAGGTAAGAGCACATTCATCAGAGCTCTCGAAGCTGTAAAGGGTATTCTTTTCGCTGCTGAGGATTCTCCCAATCCTCTGAAGAGATATCTTGCAAAGGCAGCATTCGCATACGGCGACGGCAAGACACGCCCGTGCGAAATCACAATGGAGATTCTCCTCGACAAGGGTGTTGCCGGAGACGAGGAAAAGCCCAGCATCGTTGCCATCTACAAGATCAAGGCAACACAGGAAAGATTCTATGAGGAATCTCTCTACTATGTAATCAACGGATCCAAGAAGGTGATGTTCGAGCGTATCTACGAGAACGGAGCATACACATACCGCTTCGGCAAGTACTACAGAGGCGAGAAGAAGAGACAGGCTGCAAAGCTCCAGGAAGACAGATCCTTCCTACAGGGCGCCGCACTCAAGGGAGGCGCAACGGCATCCGAGCTCTATTCCTGGTTCGAGAACACACTTGACGTTCTTCCGCTCGGTTACGGCGCAAGTGCCGAGAAGGTCATCATCGATGCCCTCAAGGCTCATCCGGACTGGTCTGACCAGATCGTCAACTTCCTCTGGGCACTCGATATCACGGACATCTACCGCCTTCAGGTTCTCAGAAACGACAAGGGTATGGAGACTGTCGGTATAAGCCACTGCTTCGTCAACGCGAAGGGAACCGAGGCTTACGGACAGACATTCATGAACGAGTCGCTCTCTCTGAGAAGACTCATTCTCATCGCGGTATCGTTCTTCGAGGCATTCACTGGCGAGAAGACAATCGTAATCGATGACTTCGGTCAGCTCCTGCATCCGTATGTTCTCTGCCACATCGTCGAGCTCTTCCATGCCAACGACACACAGAGCCAGCTCATCGTCGTCGACTGCAACCCGGCACTTCTCCAGCAGGGACTCTTAAGAAAAGACTCCATCTGGTTTGCGGAGAAGGGTGAGGACAGCTCCACGGAGTTTGTTTCGCTTGCTGACTTCAGAGGCGTCAAGAGCAAGGTTTCTGTATATGATGCTTATCTGCAGGGTGTATTCGGTGCTCTTCCGATCGAGAGTGATTTCTGTTTCCAGGACAAAAAGGAGACTAAATAATGACTATCAGAAAAAAGAATAAAATAGAGGCAAAAGGCTCAATGCTCATGCTCTGCGCAACAGACGCCGAGACAATCTTCTTCTCACAGCTCAGAAAGGACTGCAGATACTCAAACCTCACGGTCCAGAAGAGTTCATCCGACAATCTTGAGAAGATGCTCAGCGAGGCAGGCTCGCTGAGAAACAAGGGCAAGTATTCGTCGGTGTGGTGCGTATTCGGTCTCGATGACGTCAACGCCACAATCGAGGATGTTGCGAGAACTGAGGAGAGTGCAGAGAAGAAGAGAGTCAGAATGCTCTACTTCGCTCCGTCATTCGACCTTTACTTCGCTCTCTTCGAGATGTCTCCGAGGAAACTCGTGACAAAGGACGAACTCGTGAGAAGATGTCAGGCTGCATTCCAGGGATACGAGCTGAGTGCAAGGTACTTCCTCACACAGGGCCTCAACCTCAACTTCAAGATCTATCCGCGTCTTGCTGTCGCTGACCAGAACGCACGCTCCTACAATGACATCGCCGAGATGGATACCGGTTTCAAGGCTACAACGCTTTCTGACTTCTTCGATGATCTCAAGGCTGTCTGCGGCAAGGCGAACATGTCTCAGGCCAGAAACAGATTCTGATGCTGGAAGCTGCCGTTCTCGTATCTATGGCGGCTCTCGTCATAGTCTCCATGAACCTGTCGCTTTCCATTGTCCTGGCAAAGAAGAACAGTGACAAATGGGCACAGTGGAACATAGTGCTTGCATCGACTCTCCTGGGTCTTGCGGTATTCTATACACTTAAACTCGTTGCGGGAAACTACCTCTTCCAGGGGGTCCCGCAACTTGTTCTGAACTATGTGTTCGAGGCTTTCTACATAATAGACAGCTCGTTCCTCGTGGTGTTCATATGCCGTTTTGCGTCCTGGCTCATAGCTCGTCCCATGAGCAGGGCGGGAATCGTCATAACCTTCATAATAGGCCTGTGCTACTGTGCCTCGGCCGTTCTGACGACGATTCTCGACATCCCCGTCCTCGAGGCCGTACAGCCTGTGATAGCTGCCGTAAATGTCATCTACTGCCTTTCCATGATGCTTGCGAACCGCAACTCGATAGAGAACAAGCTCGTAAAGCATGCGGCATGGACATTCTCGATAATAAGCTTCGCGACTCTTCCTCTTCTCGCGCTTTCTGCAGTCTTCAGACAGCTCAGGAGCCTCTCGTTCTCGATCATCATCCTTGCATACTTCATAATGCATCTTGTGTTCATGTTCCTCGCCATAGAGAAGGCTGAGGAGGACAGCAGGAAAAAGAAGAAGGCAGGGGAGCCCAAACTCGAGGACTATGCCGAGTTCAAGATAACCGAGAGGGAGTTCGAGGTAATAAAGCTCATCAAGAAGGGAATGACCAACAAGGAAATAGGATTCGAACTCAAGATCAGCGTCAATACGGTCAATAACCATATAGCGAACATATTCCAGAAGACGGGAGTGAAGTCCAGAATAGACCTTCTCAATGTTCTTCAGGAAGCAACCTGGTAATCCATCTCTACAAAGCGGCTCTCGTATCGGGTGCCGCTTAAATGCAATAAGACAGCCCCGGAGAAACTCACCGGGGCTGAAAGCTTAAATAAACTACACTTTAAAGAGTTGCAGCCATCACTGCCTTTATTGTGTGCATTCTGTTTTCCGCTTCATCAAAGACGATTGACTTATCGCTTTCGAAGACGCTGTCAGAGACTTCCATACAGTCGATTCCGTATTTCTCATATACGCTTCTTCCTGTCTCGGTCTCAAGGTCGTGGAAGGCCGGAAGACAGTGCATGAAACGACACTGTTCTCCTGCATTCTTCATTATTTCATCGGTGACGCGGTAGGGGGTGAGGAGCTTTATCCTCTCTGCCCACACCTCATCGGGTTCTCCCATGCTTACCCATACGTCGGTATAGATCACATCGGCTCCCTTTGTAGCCTTTACGGGATCAGTTTCGAATGTGATTGTCGCTCCTGTAGCGGATGCAATCTTCTGGCATTCTTCAACGAGAGCCTTATCGGGGAAATATCCTTCGGGGGCGCATGCCGTGAAGTTCATTCCCATCTTTGCAGCTCCCACCATGAGGGAGTTACCCATGTTGTATCTTGCGTCTCCCATGTAGACGAGCTTTATTCCCTTCAGGTGGCCGAAGTGTTCCTCTATCGTCATGAAGTCAGCGAGAATCTGAGTAGGGTGGAACTCGTTAGTGAGCCCGTTCCAGACAGGTACGCCTGCATATTTTGCAAGTGCGTCGACTCTCTCCTGACCGTAGCCGCGGTATTCTATGCCGTCGAACATGCGTCCGAGAACGCGTGCCGTGTCGGCGATGGATTCCTTCTTTCCAAGCTGGGATGACTTGCTGTCGAGGTATACCGAATGCATTCCGAGGTCCGATGCTGCGACTTCGAATGCACAGCGTGTGCGTGTCGAGGTCTTCTCGAAGATGAGTGCGATGTTCTTTCCTTCACAGATGCGGTGGGGAATGCCTTTCTTCTTTTCGTCCTTCAGTTTGAGTGAAAGGTCTATGAGACCCTGGATCTCTTCCGGTGTGAAATCAAGCAGCTTGAGAAAATTCCTGTTCTTCAGATTCATGTTCGTTTCCTTATAATACCTTTGATAAGAATGTTCTTAGTCTTTCACTCTTCGGGGAGTGGAAGATCTCGTCGGGTGTTCCTTCCTCCGCTATTACTCCCTCGTCGAGGAAGAGTACGCGTGAGGATACCTCCCTTGCAAAGCCCATCTCGTGAGTGACGACGACCATCGTCATTCCGGTCTCTGCAAGTTCCTTCATTACGTCGAGTACCTCTCCGACCATCTCCGGGTCGAGTGCGCTCGTCGGCTCGTCGAAGAGCATGACGTCAGGCTCCATGCATAGCGCCCTGACTATTGCGACACGCTGCTTCTGCCCCCCCGAGAGTTCGTCCGGCCATGCGTCGGCCTTGTCGATGAGCCCGACACGTCTGAGGAGCTTCTTTCCCTTTTCCTCGGCCTGCTGTTTCGTCATCTTCTTCAGCATGACGGGAGCGACGGTGAGGTTGTCGAGGACACTCATGTGCGGGAAGAGGTTGAACTGCTGGAATACCATGCCCATCTTCTGGCGGTGTCTGTTGAGATCGACCTTCCTGTCGGTAAGGTCATCACCCTCGAAGATGATCGAGCCCGACGTGGGCTTCTCGAGGAGATTGAGACACCTGAGGAATGTGGACTTGCCGCTTCCGGAGGGGCCGATTATGCAGATTACGTCTCCCTTTTCGATGGTGCAGTTGATTCCCTTGAGGACATCGAGTCCGTCGAATGACTTTCTGAGATCATTTACCTCTAACAGCATGACTGAGCCTCCTTTCGAATTTCTTCAGCAGATACGAGAGAGCAACTACCATTACAAGGTAAGTAAGGGCAACGAGGAGCAGGGGATTGACTGCATCGTATGTGTTGTTCCTTACGAGGTTACCCGCTCTTGTGAGGTCTACGACTGCAACGTAGCCCGCGACTGCCGTTTCCTTGAGAAGGGCGATGAGTTCGTTGCCGATTGCGGGAAGGATATATCTCAGGGCCTGGGGAAGGATTATCTTCCTCATTGCCTGCATTCTCGACATCCCGAGGCTTCTCCCTGCCTCCATCTGTCCGGGATTGACTGCGTTGATGCCGCTTCTGATGAGCTCCGCCATGTAGGCACCCGAGTTGATTCCGAATGTCAGTATGCCGACAGTGATGCCGTCGGCAGAGCTGAGGATGATGAAGTAGAATATGAGGAGGAGTACCACTACAGGTACTCCTCTGATTATCGTGACATAGAGGTCACACACCTTCGATAACACCTTGAGTACGGCGTTTTCTTCCGAGAGGTATTTGATGACGGCTATCACCGTACCGATGAGGACACCGATAACGAGTGCACCGAGGGTTATTATGATTGTATTCTTGAAACCCTCGAGCATCAGCGAGTAATAGCCTGTCTCTATGAATGTTTCGTTGAGTTTGCTTAGCCAGTTTGTCAAAATGTTGTTTCCTATTTATTTGGTTTCGGGGCTTGTGTACGGAGCGTCGTACTTCTCGAAGATTGCGGCGACTGTTCCGTCCTTCACGAGACCGTTGAGGATGGTGTTGATTTCCTTGACGAGGTCATCGCTGCCGAGAGCGAATGCGAATGCATACGGCTCTGTCGTCATCGGGTCATCGAGAACGACAAGCTTTTCGGTTGCAGTCTCGTTGTATGCCTTGACCATCTCCGCTGCGGTGAGGTCGTCGATTACCCATGCGTCTACCTTGCCTGATGTGAGTGCAGTCTCTGCGTCGCTGTTTGCCGCGAATGAGGATACGCTGTAGCCGTTCTCCATCGTGTAGCTCTCTGCCGTTGTTCCTGTCTGTACGGAGACCTTCTTACCTTCGAGGTCAGCCTTGCTCTTGATCGGGCTGGATTCCGTTACGACGATAGCCTGGGCAGCAAGGCAGTAGGGATCCGTGAAGAGTACGTTCTTCTTTCTCTTCTCCGTAATCGATATTCCAGATACACCTACATCGAACTTGCCTGCCTGTACACCGGGGAGTACGGAGTCGAAGTCCATCTGGTTGATTTCGAGTGTGACGCCGAGCTTGTCACAGATAAGCTGGAGGATGTCGATTTCGATTCCTTCGACTTTCGTGCTGTCAGTGAGTGACTCGAAGGGCGGGAAGTCGGGGCTTGTGGCGATGCTGAGCTTACCCTTCTTCTTGACGGAAGCGAGAGTAGTGCCGCTCTTGGAGCATGATGTGAATATGGATGCGACCATAACGAGTGCGAGTAGAATGACGATTGCTTTCTTAGCTGTTTTCATTGAGTTTTTCCTTTATGTAGTCAAATTGCTCCTGAATTCTGCCGGGAGCTCCGGTGCTTATTCTTTTCTTTACGCAGTTATCGAGATCGACTGCCTCATAGACATCTTCCTCAAAGAGAGGAGAGTGCTTCCTGTACTCTTCGAGAGGGTAGGTCTCCAGTGTCAGGTGCCTTTCTATGCACTCCTTCACTATCGTACCCGATATCTTGTAGGCGGTTCTGAAGGGCAGGCCTTTCTTTACAAGATAATCTGCAAGGTCTGTTGCATTTATGAATCCTTCGCCCGCCGCGGCTCGCATCCTCTCCGTCTTTGCCCTGAGGGTGCTGACCATTCCGGTCATGACTTCAAGGCACATCCGGGTGGTATCGAGAGCATCGAAGAGACCTTCCTTGTCCTCCTGCATGTCCTTGTTGTATGCAAGAGGGAGACCCTTGAGTACTGTCAGCATTCCCATGAGAGAACCGTAGACGCGTCCCGTCTTCCCCCTGATGAGCTCCGCCATGTCGCTGTTCTTCTTCTGCGGCATTATCGAAGAGCCTGTAGTGTAGGCGTCATCGAGTTCCACGAAGCCGAATTCCCAGCTTGTCCAGAGGATGATTTCCTCGCTCAGTCTTGAAAGGTGCATCATGATTATCGAGAGATCCGAAAGCGTCTCGACCACATGGTCCCTGTCGGACACTCCGTCAAGAGAATTGAGAACGACGCCGTCGAATCCGAGCTTCTTCGCTTCGAAGTACCTGTCTGTGTCGTACGTCGTTCCTGCAAGGGCACAGCAGCCGATGGGGGAGACGTTCATTCTCTTCTCAGTCGACTTCAGACGGTCGAGGTCCCTCAGCATCATCATCGCGTATGCGAGGAGATGGTGTCCGAATGTCACGGGCTGTGCACGCTGCAGGTGTGTGTAGCCGGGCATGATTGCATCCCTGTATTCATCAGCTCTCTTCTCGAGTGCCTCGATGAGTGCCTTCACGAGAGAGGATATCTTCCCGATTTCCTCTCTCATGTACATTTTGAGGTCGAGTGCAACCTGGTCGTTGCGGCTCCTGGCAGTGTGGAGCTTCTTACCCGCATCCCCGATGCGTTCTGTCAGAACCTCTTCGACGAACATGTGGATGTCTTCGGCGTCCGGGTTTATCTTCAGCTTTCCGCTTTCGATGTCATCCAGGATTCCTCCGAGTCCCTCCACGATTCTTTCGCCTTCCTCCGCTGTGATTATGCCTTTTGACGCGAGCATCAGAGCGTGGGCCATGCTTCCCGTGATGTCTTCCCTGTACATCCTCTGATCGAATGAGACGGATGAATTGAAGACATCTGCAAGTTTATCTGTATTACCGTCGGTTCTGCCGACCCACATCTTTGACATATTTCAAATTCCCTTGATTAAAGCTTTCCCTGTTCGCGGAGTGCTTCGACCTTTGTCGGAAGTCCCCATGCGTTGATGAATCCTGCAGCACCTGCCTGATCGTAGTCGCTTTCACCGAATGTGACGAGATTCTCGGAGTAGAGCGAGTACGGGCTCTCCGTTCCTGCCGGGATGATGTTTCCCTTGTAGAGCTTGAGCTTGACCTTTCCCGTGACGAACTTGTCCGCTTCGTTTGCGAATGCGATGAGGGAGTTCGTCAGACTGGAATACCACTTGCCGTTGTAGATCTGGTCTGCCATGACGATGGCAAGCTTCTCCTTCTCGTGGAGTGTATCCTTATCGACAGTGAGCATCTCGAGCTGTTCGTGGGCGAAGTAGAGAATCGTGCCGCCGGGAGTCTCGTAGACGCCTCTGTCCTTCATGCCGACAAGTCTGTTCTCGACGATGTCGATGATTCCGATGCCGTTCTCTCCGCCGAGCTTATTGAGCTTCTCGATGATCTTGGATGCCTTCATCTTCTCGCCGTCGATTGCAACAGGTGCGCCCTTCTCGAATTCGAGTGTGACGTAGGTCGGCTTGTCAGGTGCCTTGAACGGGGAAACTCCCATCTCAAGGAAGCCCGGCTTGTCGTAGTCCGGTTCGTTGGCAGGATTCTCGAGGTCGAGTCCTTCATGGCTGAGGTGCCAGAGGTTCTTGTCCTTGGAGTAGTTTGTCTCCCTGCTTATCTTGAGAGGAACGTGATGTGCTTCTGCGTAGTCGATTTCCTCGTCTCTGGACTTGATCTTCCATTCTCTCCAGGGAGCGATTATCTTCATGTCGGGAGCGAAGCGCTTGATTGCGAGTTCGAACCTTACCTGGTCGTTTCCCTTTCCGGTTGCACCGTGGCAGATTGCGTCAGCGCCTTCTGCGATGGCAATCTCTGCAAGCTTCTTTCCGATTACCGGGCGTGCGAATGCTGTTCCGAGAAGATATGTCTCGTACTTTGCGTCCATCTTGAGTGCCGGGATGATTACGTCATCGACCATCTCGTCGACGAGGTCTGCGACGATGAGTTTCGAGGCTCCGGTCTTCAGTGCCTTCTCCTCAAGTCCCTCGAGTTCGTCAGCCTGTCCGACGTTGCCTGCGACAGCGATGATTTCGGGGTTGTTATAGTTTTCCTTGAGCCAGGGGATGATTATTGATGTATCCAGGCCGCCCGAGTAGGCGAGAACGATTTTCTTGATATCTTTTTTATCCATAATATGAATACCTCTCTAAATAATTTTGCATCCATTATTGATATTTATGCAGTAGTGTCAAGCAATATCGGAGAAAAAGTGCATAAATTTCGAAAATTTCTGAATATTTATTCTCGTAAACCGGAATATTTATGTTTCTGTTCTCAATCGTGCTTCACACTTGCCCCGAATCTCTTACAAAACCGTCTTTCCGAAAAGATGAAAGACAGAGTAGAATACATTCACGGGAAAGCACTCTGTTATTCAGATCCTCTTCCTCGCGGAAAGAGAAGTAGAGTCTGACTGTTTCTCTTCATACCTTAGATAATTACTGCAGACAGGGAAGCCACCGATGGCAATTGGAGCCTAACTGTTTGCTTCCCTGTCTTTTTTATCCGCTTCTTCGAAACTCTTGACAACTGCACTTTTTGTAAGTACATTTAAAACAGACAAGGAAGCAACCGACGGCAAGTGGAGCCTAACTGCTAGCTTCCTTGTCTTTTTTTCATTGTAATAAAGAAGAAGACCATCAAAAATCCATTTCCGGTAAATCAGCTCGCTCTTCTTGGCGTAGATGCTGGAAACTAGGTTGACCTCATAGTAATTGAATCTGCTGTTCGGCTCGACGCTGACCATGGTAAGGTGATGATTCAGATCATCAATGTCGTACAGCATGACGAATGTTCCTTTGACAGTTGCTGACCTGAATACTGCAGCCGGATCGGCAAAGCTCTCTGCCACCTTCCTTATTATATCCTTGCTGATGCTGCCGCTGTGACCGTGGACTTCCTCATCGCTCAGAAAAAGACCTCTTGCGAGCTTGTCGACAAACATCTGTACGGGAAGGTCCATTACCCCGAGCGCCCGGAGAACGGCCGGAGTCCGGGAGGCAAATACGATTGTCCTGTTTCGCCTTCCGACGTCTGCTCTGGTGACAGCTTCGAGTTCGGAGAGAAATGACGGCGGAAGAGGCACCCGGAAAAGACTGATGCGCCTCCGGATTTTCCGTCTTGCTGCATTGTTGATGTAGATTTTTCGTTTCATATTATTTATAGCGGTTTTTCTCCTGATTCTGTCAAAGAAATCGCATGAAAAAACGAAAGAGGCCGGAAAAGTACAATTTTCAAGAGACTTCATTTATGAAGCTGTGGTGTGTTGTTCTTTTCTTTTCAACAGTTTAAGATTTCAGCATCACATAATTAGGAGAAAACGATGGAAGTTCGTGTCCGCTACGCCCCGTCGCCAACTGGGT
>CAZGNN010000003.1:0-18985 GCA_964527335.1 uncultured Spirochaetaceae bacterium
TAATAGTATAACGAATTTGCGTCATTGGCACGTATTTGGGAGGAAAAATAATGGCTAAAGCCAAAAAGACCTGGAAACTGGTCCTTATAAGCGTAATACTGTCCGTCCTTATTCTTGCTGCTTTCACTGCAGTTTTCATGAAGCTCATCGTTCCTGCTTACAACATCACACAGGAGCAGATTTACAGCGTTATGACAAAGGCGCTCCCCATTCTCATCGGTCTTGTATTCATCGAAATAGCCCTCATCTCCTCACGTAAGGGAGAAGAGGATTACAGGGAAAACATCGACAAGCTTGCACCCAATGCATACGATTCTCCTCTCTATACGGCACCAGTGGACGATCCGACAGCTCCGAAGAGTCCGACCGGCGCAGACCTCAACACGAAGACAGAGACCATCGTGAAGGAAGTCATCAAGGAAGTTCCTGTAGAGGTCGTAAGGGAAGTCGTCAAGGAAGTTCCGGTCGAGGTCATCAGGGAAGTTCCTGTAGAAGTCGAAGTTCCGAAGGAAGTACCTGTAGAGGTTATAAAGGAAGTTGTCAAGGAAGTACCTGTCGAAGTCGTGAAGGAAGTTCCGGTCGAGGTTGTAAAGGAAGTCGAGAAACCTGTCGAAGTCATCAAGGAAGTCGTCAGGGAAGTTCCTGTCGAGGTTATCAAGGAAGTCGAGAAGCCTGTCGAAGTCATCAAGGAAGTTGTCAAGGAAGTTCCTGTCGAGGTTATCAAGGAAGTCGAGAAGCCCGTCGAAGTCATCAAGGAAGTCGAAAAGGAAGTCGAGGTTCCGGCAGCAGAGGAAGAAGTCACCTACTCCTTCGAGGAAGCTCTCAAGGAAGAAATCGCAGAAGCGAAGAAGACCGGCTATCCTCTCACACTTGTCTCCGTCAGCGGAAAGAGCGAAGAAGAGGTCGAGAAGGCTCTCGATGCTCCGTCATTTGCACAGGGCGATGCCCTCTGTGTCATCCTCCCGTACACAAGAGCAAAGGACGTTCAGAAGAAGGTCAGACTCCTCGGCGGAAAGTCAGTTGAAATGGACAGTAAGAGCACAGCGGAAAGCATGCTCAAGGCAGCCATCTGACAAGAACCGTGAAACGGTCAAACGGCATAGAGCAATCTATGCCTTTTTTAATATAAGGAGGTCATATGGCAAAGGTATTACTCATCAACGGCAGCCCTCACTCTTCAGGCTGCACATACACGGCACTCAGGGAGGTTGCCGATGCTCTCGAGAAGAGAGGAATAGAGACGAAGATCTATCAGATAGGAACCAAGCCTGTCGCAGGCTGTATTGCCTGTAACAGATGCTCTTCTACCGGCAGGTGCATCTTCGACGACGGTGTGAATGAGATAGCATCCGTTATAGACGAGTATGCGGCACTCGTGGTCGGCTCTCCCGTCTACTACTCCGGAGCTTCCGGACAGCTCTGCTCGTTTCTCGACAGACTTTTCTACACGGCAGGGGACAGAATGGCGAACAAGCTCGGCGCTGCTGTCGTATCATGCAGACGCGGAGGCGCAACGGCGGCCTATGAAAGACTCAACAAATACTTCGAGATATCGAATATGCATACGGTGGGGTCACAGTACTGGAACCAGGTGCACGGTCACACTCCGGAGGACGTCAGAAAGGACGAGGAAGGACTCCAGACGATGCGAGCTCTCGGAGAGAACATGGCATGGCTGATCAGGTGCATAGAAGAGGGAGACAGAGCCGGTATCGAAAGACCTGTCTATGAGAAGAGAAAAGTCACGAACTTCATAAGATAAACAACAAACGGGAGGCCTCGACCTCCCGTTCTTCTGTACCATACGTCTCGGATGGAGACAATCAAACCAGTAATGGGTAGAAAGCCATTGCGAGAAGAACGAATATGGTGACATTCTTCAGTGTTTTCTTCATCGTTTTCCTCCTTTGGAACCTTTACAAAATTCGAACGAAATAGCCGCGCTGCGGGATGATTAACAAAGAAAGGACTCGAAAGGCTTACCCTGAGTCCCCAGATAATTAACTAGATTCCTTCCCACAGAGAAGGCTAAACCTTTCATCTACTTATATAACTTTATCATAGTTTTTCTATAAGTCAAGTCCGATTTCGCAATTTTCTCCAATTTTTTTGAGGTATAGGGCAGTACGGACACTCAATTCTGTCCTCAAAGGAGGTTAGCCCTTCACGGAAAACAGTGCAGTCATCTTATGAAATCCTTTGTCATCGTGCCAAGCATGGAGAAAATATAAGATCCTTCATTCACAACAAAAGAAAAGGGAGACGGCCCCGCTTGTGCGGTCTCCATCTCCCTTACGGAAAGCTCAACACTGAAATCAGGTTGTGCTACCAGTAATCCACTCGACAGCCTTGATGTAGGCATTGTCCTTTTCAGGATTAAGCTCTGTCTCGATATCCGGTGTGATACCCTTTATCTCGAAGCTGTTCATGTTGTTGTCGACGAACTGGTATGTCGTTGTGTAGACAGAGAGGTGTGCACTCTCGAACGGACCGCCGTTGAAGAGCTTTCTGTCTGTGAGGGCACATGTTCCGCCGAATGTCGTATGGCCGACAATCTTTGTGTTGGGAAGAAGTTTTGCGATGACACAGGAGACTTCCGAACACGATACGCTGAAGCCGTTGACAAGTACAGCAACAGGCTTCGAATAGTTTTCCTTACCCTCCAGATGCGGGTTCAGGTAGTCCTTCTCGATGCTGAAGCTTGTCCATGGTGTGTACTCAAGTCTCGAGTAGCCTGACTTGTAACGCACGTTACCGAACTTCGTCTCGGAAGAGAAGAATGCTCCCCAGAAGGTCTCGAGGAATGCCACTGCTCCGCCGCCGTTGCCGCGGATGTCGACAATGACACCCTTGATATCTGACTTCTCTGCTCCGTTTATGGTGCACTTGTCTGTCGCCGTTACGGAAAGAAGGGATTCATACATTACCGGAAGTCCCTTGAGCCCCTTTATGCCTTCCTCGGCAATCGCCTTGAAATCCTTATCTTTAATAGTTCCGTCTGTCAGACCTGTGCTTATGTCCTCAATATAGCCGCGGAGTGTCTTGATAGCATCAATCATGATGTATTGCTCATCTGTCGGAGTAAACGTTTTTTCATCCTTTGTCAGTGTGTCAATGAAGAAAATCGGGTTACCGAAATCGGAGAAATAGACATAGTAGACACCATCTTTGTTGACGCCGAAGAAAAATGACGAAATGTTAAGCGTCTTGACAAGTATGTTCCACTCAAGTGCGAGTTTGGCTTCATCCTTGCTGGAAGTGCTTAAAGCAGTCACCTTCTCGTCGCTGACAGACTTGAATGAAGCACCGCAGTAGGCATTATCGGGGAACTCTGTGTCAATATCACCCGAAACACAGTGAAAATAGCTTTTCTTCGTTACTACTGTCGGGTCGTCATCATCAGTCTCTTCCCCGAGGTCATTTATCTCCATAATCGAAGGAATGGCAGCCTTGTAGTACTTAAGCTTGTCAGACGAATCATAATAGGTTCCCGAGTCATTTACGCTTGTCGGGTATGGAACACCGTAATTGCCCACGAGTGTCAGATCCGGCCAGTCCATGATATCTCTGGTCGCACCGATTTTCTTGCCTTCTGCAACATACTTCTGAAGCATTGCAGGACTGCAGTTGAGGCTCTGTCCGAAGCCGTCCGTTACCTTGAGGTTGTAGTGGTTGTCGTGGACGTTGTATGCAATCTCCTTGAAATATTTGAATGCTTTAATGGAATCTTCCTTGTTGGTGTAGTCAAGCTCCTGGAATTTCGGAAGATACTCGTCATATACCTTGTCCCAGTCGAAGGAAGAGTCATCGGAGAAGTGAACATATTCGTTGTTCATCTCGTTCCAGTACTGGAGGAATATGTCCTCCCATGAGTCATCCGGTGCCTTTACCCTGTCGGAGCAGGATGAGAGAAGCAGGAGAACGGAGAGCAGTATGAGAATCAGTCTTGTCTTTTTCATTTGTTAATCCCCCATAGAATGCCGAGTGTCACGCAGAACGTGGAGTTGTGGGTGATGTAGGCTCCGTGCTTCTGGCTTTTGTTCATGCCGGTAAGCGAAAGGTCGTACTCGCCCTGGACATAGCCCTGGAAGGAGCCGAAGTTGATGTCAAAGCCGAGCTTTGCCGCTACGCCTGCATCGATCTGGTTGTAAAGAGAAAGGTCAGTCATCGTGTCGACATTCTCCTTCTTCGAGTTGCCGTTGAGGACATAGCCTGTCTTTCTTGCATAGACCCAGTAGCCGACAAAGCCGCCGACAGACGCATAGATGTCGAACTGCTTGACGGGAATGGAGAATCTGAAGAGGACGGGAAGTGTCACGAAGCCGTTGCTGACACTGAGGTCGAAGTTCGTCTGCTCCGTTCCGGATGAGGAGACTGTCTGGGAGTATCTGTGGTTCTTTGCGTAGACGCCGAGCCCAGTCTCGAGGCCCATGTTGTCGTTGAATGTGACGACTACCGGAACAGATACCTTGTATCCTACAGCAGGACTGTAGCGGTAGTTACGGTATCCTTTTGCTGCAACTACAGTGTTGAACGTGACGCCGCCCTCGGCACCGACATAGACGGTTGCGGCAGAAAGCGTCAGAGCTGCAAGAAGCAGTGATGTTATTGCGATAAATTTTTTCATGACGCCATTATGGCGATTTCCGGCACTGAGGGTAAATATATTTTCTATTCTTTTTACAATCTTTTGTGTAACAACAAAATGTCAGAACAAAAACACTTCAGCATACAAGTCAGAAATGTCAAAATGCAGTACGGAAAAACCTTTCTCAGTCCTTGAGGGGGATGTCGAACGACATGCGGTCGCGTGTAAGAACAGTCTCGGGGAAAATCTCCCTCGCTTCCTTCACGAGCTTCTTGAGTTCCCTGTCCGTGTAGCGCGGAGAATAGTGCTGGAGACACATCCTGCGGCAGTTGCCGTCACGGGCGATGAGTCCCGCCTGCCCGGCTGTCATGTGCTTCTTCTCGACGGCAGTGTCTATGAGGTCGTTCTCGAACATGCTCTCGCAGAAGAGAAGGTCGGAGTTCCTGACGAAGTCCGAGATTTCGGGGAAATACAGGGTGTCCGTAATATAGCTGAACTTTCTCCCTTCCCTGGCCCCGCCCATAACATCAGAAGGCTTTATTATCCTTCCGTCGTCAAGCGTGACGTCCTCTCCTCTTTGAAGGCGGCCGAACATGGGGCCCCGGGGAACACCGAGAGCGATGGCCTTATCGGGAAAGAACTCACCCTTACGCTGCTCCTCCGTGAGGGAGTAGCCGAAGCAGGGCTTCGTATGATTGAGGGGGAATGCGTTTATCGTGAAGCCGTCACCCGTGTAGATTACCCCTCTCTCGACAGGAGTGAAGATGATCTCGTAGTTGATGTACATGTCGAGGATACGTCTCGATGACTCGATGTATTCCCCGAGTCTCTGCGGTCCGTAGATATATAACGGTTCATCCCTGTCGACCTGGCTTGACAGCATCAATAGTCCCGGAAGTCCCGTGACATGATCGGCATGCATGTGGGAAATGAATATTGCGCTGATCTTCTTCCATCTGAGGGACAGCATCTTCAGCGACACCTGTGTGCCTTCGCCGCAGTCGAATAAGAATAACTCCCCGTCACGGCGAACAAGCACCGATGTGAGGAATCTGCCGGGAAGCGGCATCATGCCGCTCGTTCCGAGGGAGAATACCTCTAAGTTCATGAGAAGAGACTACAACAGATGGATGAAAAATTCCATCACTCTCCCCTTATCTCGCGTCCGAGTTCCGCGCCGCGTGTTCTCCAGAGTTCGAAGCGGAGAGTCACGGAGGAGCAGAGAAGCATCAGGAGGAGCATGAGAGCAATCGAGGACCAGGGAACGGAGAGCGTGAACGACGTTATGTAATACTCGATGAGTCCGGGTTCCTTCCTTGCCACAAGGGAGATTATCGAGGGAGAGAGAAGCGAGAGAAGAAGTCCCGCCGCGGTTCCGAGAAGAGAGGATACAGCAACGGTGTTGATGGTCATCCGTCTGTATATTCCCCTGACGCTTTTCTCGCTCATTCCCATCAGCCTCAGCGACGCTATGTCCCTGCGGTCACGCGACGTGTAGACATGGGCGATGTCGGCGCTGAAGAAAGCCGCAAGAAGAGCAACGAAGATGAGGATGACATAGAGAATCATGATGGACTGGTCGACGTTCGTGCAGAGCGAGGAATACTTCATTCTGTAACTCTCGGCGTAGATTCCGTCCTTCCAGAGACGGGAGAGAAAGGAATCAATATCCTCATTCCTGTCGAGGAGAATCTCGTATGTCGAATCGCTGTCAGTGAGCGAGATGTCAACGAAGGCAAGGTACCTGTCAAGCTGTGCGTATCCCGAGGAATATATTCCCTTCACGGTCATGAGAACCGGCCTTGCCCTTCCCTTCTCCGTCTCGTAGAGAAGGAGCGTCATCTGGTCCCCGAGAGACAGCTCCAGGGAGGAGGCGAGCGTCGAGGAGATTATTATCTCGTTACGGAAGCTTTCATCCGTGACAGCAAGCTTCATCCCGGTCCCCCTTTCACCGGAGAAATACTCTTCAAGGTCAACTCCCTTGAGGTGGACAAGACTCTTACCCGAAGAAGCGTAGAGGATGCCGTCACCGGTCTTCACTTCGTCTATCTTCGCATTCCTGTATTCTGAAACATCAACATACGATGTGCTCTCGACGCTGCCGCACCCGAGGAGCACTATCATGCGCTCTATTGCTCCCGTCATTGAAGATATGAATACCATGACGAACGAAAGCGTCATGACGATGAGAAAGACTATGAGGGACGGAGCATAGTGGGAGAGGATGTAGCTTCCTCTCATCCCCTTTCCGCTCTTACGCTCCCCGTATAATCTTTCTCCCTCATTTTTCATAGAGCACCCCGTTCTGAAGTGTGTATGTCCTCTCAGCCTTCTCGGCAAAGGAGAGGTTGTGCGTCACAAGCACAAGGCCCCTTTTCTCCTTTTTTACGGCATCGAGGAGAAGAGCCTCCGTTATAAGCCCCGTCTCTTCGTCAAGGCTTCCCGTGGGCTCGTCTGCAAAGATGATGTTGGCGTCCCCCGAGAGTGCCCTGGCTATGGCCGTACGCTGCCTCTCGCCACCCGAGAGAGCCGACGGTCTGTGGTCCGCCCTGTCCTCCATCCCGACGAGGGTGAGATAGTGCATCGCCTTCTCCAGGGCATCCTTTCTCTTTTCGCCTCGGATCAGAAGAGGCATGGCCGTATTCTCGAGAGCGGAGAAATCCTCGAGAAGCATCGAGTTCTGGAAGACAAAGCCCATGTTCCTGTTTCTGAGAGATGAAAGTGCCCTGTCCGAGAATGAGGATACTTCCTTACCCATGTAACAGATCTTCCCGCCCGAGGGAAGGGAAAGAAGAGCGGCGATGGAAAGAAGCGTGCTCTTTCCGCTTCCGCTCTTTCCGGTTATGGCAACGGACTCTCCGGAGTGGAGCGTAAGGGATATGTCCTTCAGGATATCGAGCGTTCCGCCCTTCGGAAGAGGGAATGATTTCGTTATGTTCTCCAGTCTCAGGAGTTCGTCATTCTGCATGTATAACCTCATATAGTTCCCTCTTTTCCCTCTTTCTGTTCTCGCGCATGGAGGAGACGACAGTCACAAGGACCATGAAGAGGGAGAAGAAGAGAAAGCCCCCTAAAGGAAGCGTCAGTGTCATTGAAACAATCTTATCGGAATTACGGGAGAAGCTCTCGAGAGCGTGCAGCACCACTGTTCCGACAGCAAGGGCCAGGACAATGCCGAGTGCAATCACGATGAGGAACGAGAGAAAAGAGACAACCCTGACTTTCCTCTTCTCAAGGCCGAGTATCTCGAGCTCGGCCATCTCCCTTTCACGCGATGAGGAGAAGAGTGCGACGCTCGACTTCGTGGATACGGCGATTATTATGAAGAGAAGGGAGAGAAGCGCATACATCAGAGCCTTCTCCACAAGAAATGCTCCGTAGAGGCTGGACTCCGCATCCTGCCACCTTGTCACCGTATAGCCCGCATTCTCCAATAGTGCGATATCCTCATCGTCTGCTCCCTTGACGGCAGTCTTCAGAATGACGTTTTCGTCGGCATCCTCAAGCGGCAGAAAGAGCATCGTGTCATCAAACTCGCTCCCGAGAGCCGTGTAATAGATGCCGCTTATCTCGTAGTCGGTGCTCTTGAGAGAGGTCACCTTCTTTCCGCTCTTCAGAGTGGAGAGCGTCACGCTCTTCCAGCCGTTCCTGCGGTAGAACGTGTACGGAACGGCAAGAGTCGAGGCATCCCCCATGTAGAATTCCAGTCCCCCCTCGTACGATGAATCGATGTATCTCACAAGATAGGAGCCGCTTTCCGTTATGGCTTCGCCGTCCCCGTATGTGAAGACAACTGCATCAGGAAGAAGAGCGCTTATTTCATCACTGCAGTCTCCCTCGACAGTGCAGTCGAATGAGCGGACATCCCTTATGCTGTCGAATCTCGAACCCTGGAGGAAGTTCATCACCGAGATTACAACCGTGACGACCGTGAGGGAGAGCATCACCGTGAGCATTATCCTCACGGACCTGCTCCTCAGGGCCTTCGAATGTGGAAAGGCATAGCGAGAGGCGAGAAGGAGAATCACAGGGCGTAGGCCTCCTTTATCCTCTTGCCGTCGCTGTCGTAGATGAAGACGTACTTCGCCTTTCCGTCAACAAAGCGTCTCTCCTCTATCGTGCCGTCGGAGAGGGCTCTCCTCTCGCTTATCTTGACGCCGCCTTGGGAATAGCGGGAGAGGACCTCCCCCTCATTCTCATAGGTTGTCACATAGACGCCGTCGGAGCGGTTTTCTCTTTTCTCCTCCACTCTTCCGTCTTCGCTGTATGTGTATGTTATGTCAATACTGTCGCTCTTCTCGCTTACGAGGCGTCCGTTGGCGTCATAACGCCGTGTAACGCCGTTCTCTGTTTCCTCGTACCCGCCGTCTTCCGTCGCATTCGAGATGATGCTCTCTGCCTTGAAGGAGCCCACCTCCATTCTCTCTCCGTTCTCGAAGACGAACCACTCATCGGTTATGTAGACACCTTCATCCTTCTCCCTGTAGTAGAGAAGAATGCCGTCCGATGTCGTTGTATATTCGACCTTGTACAGAAGTTCTCCGTCGAGGGAAAAGTTGTAACCCTTAAGAAGTGTTCCCGAGTAGATGTAGTTGTACTCCTCCCTGGATGAATCCTTCTCAATTATCCTTCTCTCGATGTTGCCGTCGCTGTTGAGATAAACCCTCTCCTCACCATCCGGTGTGGTCTTCGTCCATCCCGATGAGGTTGTCGTCTTTTCAAAGTATTTCACCCCGCTGTGGTAGAGAATCTCCGTATTGCCCCTTTCGTCAAGCACCCACTCTGCGCTGTCGTATGCCGAGGCATTTCCCTTCTTCTGCCCGAGCTCGTTCGAGACGTAGTACGAAGCAGAAAGACCGAGGGAAAGAAAGAGGATGAAGGCGACAGAGAGTACTCTTTTCAATTTCAGTTCTCCAGACCGATGAGCGCGTTGAGGTACTCTTCCTTGTCGAAGGGATGAATATCTGTATATTTCTCTCCCGTTCCGACGAAGAGGACGGGAAGACCGAGTGTCTTTCCTATCTGGACAAGGGCCCCGCCCTTTGCCGCGGAGTCGTACTTCGTGAGTATGACGCCGTCGAGCTTCACTGCCTGGTTGAAGAGGTTAGCCTGACTCAGACCGTTCTGGCCCGTAGTCGCGTCGATGACGAGGAACTTCTTGTAGTTCTCCTCGCTGATTCCCCTTCCCTTCACGATCTTGTCCATCTTCTGGAGTTCCCTCATGAGGTTCTCCTTGTTGTGCATTCGTCCTGCCGTGTCGACAAGGACGAGGTCATCCTTCTGTGCGACGGCCGATGTGACAGCATCATATACAACGGCACCCGGGTCGGATCCCGTATGCTGCTTGACGATTCTCATGCCCAGCCTCTCCGCATGTATGTCGAGCTGGTCGACAGCGGCGGCACGGAACGTGTCGGCAGCTGCAAGAAGGACCTTCTTGCCACGAGAGCGGTAGTAGGAGCCCATCTTCGCTATGCTCGTTGTCTTCCCCACTCCGTTGACACCGAGAATCATGAAGACGTTGACGCCTCCGCGGAGCTCTGTCGGGAACGGGTTGATGTAAGAAGAGAGGATTTCCTTCATGAGAAGCTGCAGATCCTTCGCTTCCGTAAGCTTCTTCTCCTTGGCTTCCTTTCTGAGTTCCGTTATTATTTCGTCAGTGAGTCTCGAGCCGAGGTCGCCCTCGACGAGCGTGTCCTCGAGGTTCTCGAAGAACTCCTCATCTATCTTCTTCGATGTGAAAATGCTTTTTATCTTTGCGCTGAATTTCGAGAAAAGTCCCATTTGTCATTCCTTATAGACCGTAGCCGGCCGTGTTATAATAGTCTACAGCATTCTGTATGAGATTTACCAATGAAAGTATCGAGGCGCCCGTAAAAACAGTGCGTCCCGCAGTTCCGAGAGGTGCGGAGTAATAGTTCGTTATGCTCTCGGATGCCACATAGCCTCCGAATGAGAGCAGAACGTAGAAGAGCGACGAGTAGAAGGCGCTCTTCTTCTCTTCAAGGAGTGTCCCGCTCTCCGTCCAGAGAGGAGCCATCTCGAGAGTAATGTGACTGTAGGAGCGTCTCTCCTGGTAGGAATAGTCCCCGAAGCCGTCATTCTCCAGTGTTATGACATATGGCGTGACAACGGACGGGAAATACCTTCCGTCTTTTCTGAAGCCGTTGAAAGAAAGCTCTGCGCTGTACGGGTACGTCGTCACGAGAAGCGGAAAGCTCCTGGCCTCTGACAGCGAGAGTGCTATCTCATCCTTCTCTCCGTCAAGGGAGAGAGAGAATGACTCGTCCTCATAACCGTAGCCGGAAAGGGAGAACGTATGCTCTCCGTCCGGAAGGATAACATAGTCCGAGTCGCCGTCATGGAGAGTGCCGTCGATGACGAGTGTCGCGTCGGATGGCGTAAGATTCAGTTTATACAGGTGGTAGCCGTCCCCGAGAAGAAGCGACGAAAGAAGGGAGTAGATTACTCCTTCCTCGCTCTCCCTCATTGCCGTATTGTACCAGGCTGTGTGGATGACATTCCCGTTGAGAAGAACGGTTATTCGAGAGATATCTCCATCACTTTCTCCGGTAATCCAGAAGATGGCGTCAAGACTGTTGAGAACTCTCAGATAGAGGTAAGCGTCCTCATCGGACGAGGAGAGGAATGCCGAGTATGCCGAGAGGTCGGAAGAAACGACTTCGAGAGTGAGGGATGTGTACTCCTCCTTCTCCTCTGTCTTCACCTCCGCCTTTTCTTCCTTCTTGCTTTCCTCCGTGATTCTCTTCAGCCTTGTCTTCTCCTCTTCTCTCTCCTCCCTTTCCCTTCTCAGGGTGAGGGCTCTGTCTGAAGAGACAGTGGAGAATGAGGAGAGAACCGACGAGAAGAGAGTGATGTAGCTCTCCTCGTCTCCGCCGACAGTTACTCTCAGGCTCTCCGCCCCGAGGACGGAAGCAGAGAGAAGAAATACAGTGAGCAGAGCTAAGAGGAACTTACTCTTCTTTCGCAAAGTGGAGATAGCTTTCAATGAAGTCATCAATCTCTCCATCCATGACTGCGGAAATGTTACCGGTTGAATAGTTTGTCCTGTGGTCCTTAACGAGCGTATAGGGCTGGAAGACGTAGGAGCGGATCTGGCTGCCCCAGGCAATGTCCTGCTTGGCGATGGCGTTGGCCTCCTTCTCCTTCTCCTTTTCCTTCTGGTAGTACTCGTAGAGCTTTGCCCTGAGCATCTTGAAGGCGACGTCCTTGTTCATGTACTGGCTGCGCTCGTTCTGGCACTGTACGACAATGCCCGTTGCATAGTGCGTGATTCTGACGGCAGAGTCTGTCTTGTTGACATGCTGGCCGCCGGCACCGCCTGCACGGTATGTGTCGAGTCTGTAGTCCTCTGGCTTGATGTCGATTTCGATATCGTCATCGACTTCGGCAGAAGCGTAGACAGAGGCAAAGGATGTGTGTCTTCTCTTTGCGGCGTCGAAGGGGGAGATTCGGACGAGTCTGTGAACTCCGGCTTCTCCCTTGAGATAACCGAATGCATAGTCCCCGCTGACCTTCATCGTGACTGACTTGATTCCGCCCTCGTTCTCTTCAAGGTCGAGTATCTCGCACTTGAAGCCGTGGCGCTCAGTCCAGCGGATATACATACGCATGAGCATGCTCGCCCAGTCGGAAGCCTCGGTTCCGCCGGCACCTGCGTGTACGGAGAGATAGAGGTTGTTCTTGTCGAACTTTCCGTCAAGGAGTGTCTTGACCTTGAGGGGCTTGAACTTTGCCTCGAGCGCGTCAATCTGGCCCTGGAGCTCAAGCCTCAGGTCTTCATCCTCTTCGCCCTTGTACATCTCGATGAGCTCGCCGAGGTCGTCGATTTCACCGATGATCTCCTTCCACGGATAGTAGCTGTCCTTGAGTGCGTTCAGCTTCTGGAATGTCTTCTGTGCGGACTCCTGGTCGTTCCAGAAGTCGCTCTTGGCTGTCTCTTCCTCGAGAGCCTTTATCTTTGATTCGGTGTCAGACGCTTCAAAGACGCCTCCATACATTGTAGGCTTCAATCTTTATATCTTCGAACTTTGATCTGTTTTCAATGAACATGGTGTTATTCTCCTTGCTTTCTTTTCTTATTTATTTGAAATATCTCTGATATTCAGTCTATAGGTTACCGATTCATCGAGGGGAACTTCAAGTGGGAATGTGAAGGTAAGCTTCCTCCAGATTACGAATTCCTCCATTCCGAGTCCCGTCATGACCTTCACGCTCTCGCTCGTCTCGGTGAGAGTGAACGGCTCCGTTGAAGATATCGTGAGGGACGAGAGAGTCTCCTTCGAGCCGTACTTCACGGTCTTTGCCTCGACCTTTCCCGTCGTGAACATCTCGACTCTCTGCTCTGGAGTGAGCAGTACTCCGTCCTGGAACGAGAGATAGACGGAAAGCGAATATGTGCCGTCCATTATGTCCCCGTCACGAGGAGTAATCGTGGAATCGAGAGTGAATGTATTGGTCTTGAGCTTGTAGCGCTTCGTTATGTGGAAGGGAAGAGAAGACGACGGAGACGTGAAGACTATCTCGGTGCGCTTACGGTCAAGTATCTCGGTGGAGAAGAGAAGATCGTCAGTCGTGTACTCCTCCCCCGCAAATGTGACAGTGTCCCCGAACGAACGCATGAGAGGAGACGAATAGTCATCCTTTGAGAACATGGGGCGTGTGTCGAAGAGATTGACCGACTGCGGCAGATAGTCGAACTCGGGACATACCGCCCCCTTCGGCGATACCACAGCAAGGTAGTTCCTGTTCGACATCACATAGTCGTTCTGCCCGATTTCCTCGTAGTCGTACTCCTTCATCGAGGGGCCTTCTGTATCCCTCCAGAAGCAGTTCTCGGCGTCGAGTATCGCTCTCCAGAATACCCTGTGGGAGTTGTATCTCAGGGGAGCAAGCTCACTGTCACAGACAAAGAGATTTCCCATCGACGTGTTGAAGAGCGCCGTAGTGACGTCCTTCTTGAGAAAACGGTTGTTCCTTGTCTGCACGTTCTCGGCTGTCGTTATGAATCTGTTGTAGAGATAGCGGAAATTCCCGTTCTTCACGAAGAGGCTGTTGACACAGGAGAGAGAGTAGCTCTCCGCGTCGCGGCCGTACCAGCCCAGGGGAAGGTAATCCGCATTCTCGACGGGAATCGAGGAAAGGGGAACCGTCTGTACCCTGTCGAGGATATCGCAGAGGAGAAGCCCGGGCTTGTTGCCCTTTCCCTCCCTTGCGGAACCGAGGACGAGCTGATCCATGTTGATGAATATGACTGCGTTGTCCCCGCCTTCGTGGATTGCCGTGATGATGCGGGTTCTGAGGGCTGCGTAGTCGCACTTTCCGTCAGAGTAATCCCTCACCGCTTCCGATACGGAATCCAGGAACGGATAGACCGTAACCCTCTTTCCCAGTTCGTTCATCACGAAAGGCCGGCTCGAGACTTCTCCTGAGTTGCTGTCGGAATAAGTTGAAATGAATACGTTGTCGATTCCGGCGTTGTTGAGAAGCGAGACGTAGTGCGGCTGCCAGAGTTCGCCGTAGAAGAATGCGGAGCGCGGAAGCACCCCGTATTCGTGCTTCACTTCGCTTGTGAGCTTCTCGATCTGTCCCCCTCTGTCCTTGGGAGGAAGAAGCGAGAGGACGCTCTCGCTCCACGAACCCGATAAAGGCTCCAGGTCGCCCCTCTTCGAGAGCATCCTCATGAGCTGGGTGTAGTCCTTCCTCTCGCGTCTTATGTGCTTGATCATCTGCGATGACTGATAGAGGAAGACCTTGTTGCCCGGTTTCGAGAAAAGATACGAGAAGAGAGGCTCATATACGAGGGAGAGGGTTTTTTCAAAGAGAGAGGAAGGTGCGCTGAAAAGCGTAGTGTATATACCCAGAAGCACCTTCATCTCCTACTCCTCTGTCCTCCTTACAGTTTGAGAATGCACTTCTGAGGACACTTCTCGCATGCGAGCGCTGCATTCTCCTGACTCTTCGTCACATCGTTGTGTGAAAGGAAATTCTCGACGACGAACGGAGAGGATTCAACCTTGACTTCGCAGATCTTGCAGCCTATGCATGCCGCAGCGCAGGCCTTCTTGGCCTTTGCTCCCGGCTGATGATTCGAGCAGGCTACAACGTACTGCTGCGAATACGGAATGAGTCTAATAGTACCCTTTGGACATACTCTAGTGCAAGCACCGCAGCCGATACATTTTTCACGGTTGACGACTATCCTGCCGTCCTCCGTCCTCTCTATTGCCTCCGCCGGACACACCTTCATGCAGGAGCCGAGCCTGAGGCATCCCTCCTTGCACTGGCTGTCACCGCCGTGGAGAAGAGCAAGGGCATTGCAGTCATCGATTCCGCTGTAATCGAAGCTCTTTCCCGTTACGGCTTCGGAGCCCGAACAGAAGACGAAGGCAACCTGTCTTTCCTTCTTCTGGGCTTCGACTCCGACGATTTCACTCATCTTCCTGCTCAGTGCCTCGCCGCCGGGCTGACAGAGTCCGGGGAGCGCAGTGCCGTTGTTGACGGCTTCCGCGTATGCCGAGCATCCTGCAAAGCCGCAGCCGCCGCAGTTGGCACCCGGCATGATTTCCTCGAGTTTCTCGAGTCTCTCGTCCTTCTTCACCGCAAGCTTCTTCTCCGCATAGGAGAGACCGAGACCCAGGAGGAGTCCCAGAACGGAAAGAACACCAAAAGCGTATAGAATGTTGATCACAGTATTCCTCCTTTCCTTATGCGAGGTTCAGGTTCATGAGCAGTGTCGAATCGAATGCCATGAATGCGAGAGCCATGATTGATGCAGATATGAATGTGATCGGGACACCCCTGAACCACTTCCTGACGGGAGTGAGCGACAATCTCTCGCGGATGTTCGACATCAGGACGATGGCAAGCGTGAATCCGATTCCCGCAGCGGCACCTGCCGTGAAGGATTCGAGAAGATTGTGGCCTTCGTCGATGTTGATGATCGAGATACCGAGGACCGCACAGTTTGTCGTGATGAGCGGAAGGTAGATTCCGAGTGCCTTATAGAGCGACGGGGAGAACTTGCGGATTATCATCTCGACGAACTGCACAAGAGCCGCGATTGCGAGAATGAAGGCGATTGTCTTCATGTACTCGAGTCCGAACGGAACGAGGAGTCCGTAGTAGATGACCCAGCAGAAAACGGAGGTGACGGACGTGACGAACGTTACCGCGACGCCCATGCCGATAGCAGCCGAGGCGTTCTTGCTGACTCCGATGAAGGGACAGAGTCCCATGAACTTCACGAGGATGAAGTTGTTTACGAATATGTAGGCGACAAGAATTCCGAGATAGCTCATTCTGTTACCTCCTTCTCCTTCTTGCTGTCCCTGGCCGTCTTCCAGATGAAGAAGGCCTTGAGATAGCCCATTACGAGAAGTGCGCCGGCACTTACTCCGATGACTCTCATCGGCGACGAGGAGAGGCCCGGGATACGGATGACACCGTCCCATCCTCCGACTGCGAAGAGCGTGATGGTTCCGCTTCCGATGATTTCCCTGATGAGGGCGATGAATGTCAGTCCGATCGTGAAGCCGCACCCCATTCCGATTCCGTCAAGTGCACTGTCGAGTACGCTGTTCTTGTTGGCGAATGCCTCGGCGCGTCCGAGTATTATGCAGTTGACGACTATGAGGGAGAGGTAGATTCCCAGTGCCTCATAGAGAGCGGGAAGATAGGCATGCATGACCATCTCGAGAATCGTGACGAAAGACGCGATGATTACGATGTATGCCGGGATTCTTATCGAATCGGGGATTACCTTCTTGAGCGCGCTGATGAAGATGTTCGATCCCGTGAGGACGAAGATGACACCCGCGCCCATTCCCAGTGCGTTGCTCACCTGTGTGGAGACGGCAAGCGTCGGACACATACCGAGCATGATTATGAATATCGGGTTTTCCTTCCAGAGACCCTTTGTAAGTTCGTGAAGATGATTCTTCTTCATAATGCCTTCTCCTTTACGTATTCGCTTCCGCTCCTGAGCGTTGCAGATACCGCTCTGAACGTGAATGAAGCGCCGCTGATGAGAGCCTTGTCGGCTTCGTCGAGGTCGTTCTTGCCCGACGGGAACGAGATGGTGTCACCCATTCCGGTGAAGAGGTCCATGTACCACTCGTTCTCGGCGTTCTTTCCCAGTCCCGCCGTCTCGCTGTCCTCTGTCATCTGTGCCTTTATGAGGGCACCCTTGGTGTCATAGGAAGCGATGATCGTGAACTCTCCGCCGTAGCCCTTTCCCGTGAGCTGGAGAACGTACCCGGCAGCCTTTGAGCCGGAGAGGAGTGCTGTCTCCTCCTTGACGGTGTCGTCGTTTTCGACTGTCACAGTCTCACCGATGTCATAGCCGCCGCTGACCTTCTCGAGAGCCTCTCTGTTGGCCTTTGCCACGTTCTCGGCGATTATCGGAGCCGTGAACGAGTTCACCCATGCGCATAGCGTCGCGCAGACTGCCGAGATGAGGAAAAGAACGATTCCTGTCTTTACGATTGTCTTCATTTCTTTGCCTCCTTTACGGGTTTGACAAAGCCGAATTTCTTTCTCTTGACATACTTGTCGATTGTCGGCGTCACCATGTTCATCAACAGGATTGCGAGAGATACGCCTTCCGGAAGAGAGCCGAAGTAACGGATGATGAAAGTGAAGAAACCGCAGCCGAATGCGTAGATTATCTCACCCTTGGGAGTATTCGGGCTCGTTACCCAGTCCGTTGCCATGAAGATGGCACCGATGAGAAGACCGCCCGAGCATACGCTCATCATCACTTCGCCCGTGAAGAATCCCGTGCCGTTCGCGAGTCCTCCGAATACCCATGTAAGGAGTGCGAACGAACCCACGAAGAATACCGGAACATACCAGGTGATCACTCTCTTCACCATCAGGAAGATGCCTCCCGCGATGAGAAGAAGAGCGCTGAGCTCTCCGATGGATCCGCTTGCGAAGCCGAAGAATTCATCGACGACGTACGGATTTATGTTGAGAGCACTTCCGACCTTCTGGGCAAACTGCGTCATCGGGTAGCCCGACGAAGAGAGAATCTCATAGGACGAGAGGCCGCCGCCGAGTTCCATCTTGAGTGCCGAGAGCGGAGTCGAGCCCGCTGCGAGCTCAACGCTGTTACGGAAGATCCAGGGAAGCGTGAATGTCGACATGTGTGACGAGAACGAGTAGAAGACGAAGGCTCTTCCCGCGATTGCAGGGTTGGCCCAGTTACATCCGAGTCCTCCGAATGTCCACTTGACGACACCGATTGCGAATGCAGATGCGATGACGGGAATGTAGAAAGGAACAGTCGAGGAGAGGTTCATTCCGACAAGAAGACCCGTGACGAGCGCAGAGCCGTCCATGAGGGTATGTTCCTTGCTTATCAGATTAAGAAGATACTCCGTGAGAAGTGCCGCTCCGATGCTGAGAAGAAGAACCATCACGGCCCTGAAGCCGAACATGATGCATCCCCAGAGAGCGGAGGGAAGAAGTGCGATCACGACATAGAGCATAGCCTTGTCGGTGCTGATGGTATCGTGAATGTGAGGACTTACCTTAACCTTGATCATTTTGCGTTCCTCCCCAGTTTCTTTCCCATCTTGAATGCCTGAACGAGATTCAGGTGCGACGGACAGGAGTATGCACAGCTTCCGCATTCCTTGCAGTCCATGAGACCGATGTCCATGGCTTCCTTGTAGCGTGCATTGGTTATGAGACGGTACATGTTGTTGGGAGTGAGACCCATCGGGCAGTGCTGTGCGCACTTTCCGCAGTGCATGCACGGGAACGCAGGATATTCCTTCTGCGGCGGCAGGCACACGAGGCCGTTGTTGCCCTTCACTGTCGGACAGTCGAGGTCCGGCATTCCGAATCCCATCATCGGGCCGCCTGCGATATATTCTCCGCATTTCTCCTCGTCACCGTTGCAGTAGTCGAAGAGTGTCCTGAACGATGTGCCGAACGGAACTATGAGGTTCTTCGGTTCTCTTATGCATTCACCCGACACCGTCACCACTCTCTCTATAAGAGGCTTATGGTAGACGACAGCCTCGAAGAGTGCATTGACTGATGCCGTGTTGCAGACGATGCACCCGATGTCGAGCGGGAGTTTTCCGGAAGGAATCTCGCGCTTCGTGAGGGCATAGAGAAGCTGCTTCTCGTCTCCCTGAGGGTACTTCATCTTCATGAGGGCGACCTCAAGCGTAAAGCCCATGTCGCGGGCAGTCTTCTCGAGAAGAAGGGCTGCGTCCTCCTTGTTCTCCTCGACTGCGATTATTATGTTCTCGGGATTGAGAATCTTCGCCGCAATCATCGTGCCTTCGATTATGGCCTCGGGCCTCTCCATCATGAGACGGTAGTCACATGTGAGGTACGGCTCGCACTCGACGGCGTTGA
>CAZGNN010000003.1:19085-26265 GCA_964527335.1 uncultured Spirochaetaceae bacterium
TCCATCATGAGACGGTAGTCACATGTGAGGTACGGCTCGCACTCGACGGCGTTGATCACAAGATACTCGACCCTGCGTCCGTTGACAGCAAACTTCACGGATGTCGGGAATGTGGCTCCGCCCATTCCGACGATGCCGTTCTCCTTCACGAGGGCGCTGAGTTCCTCGGCGCTCTGGTTCTTCCAGTCATATCTCTCCGTAAAGAGCTCGGGCTGTTCCTCATCGGGAGTGATTACGATTGCGTCACATACGGCGCCCGTTGCAAGAGTCGTCTTTCTGATCTCCTTCACAACTCCCCTCACGGGTGAATGGACGGACGCGGAAACAAACGATGCCGGCTGGGCAATGAGCTGTCCCTTCTCCACTCTGTCGCCCTTACTAACGACAGGCTGGGCAGGTGCACCTATATGCTGCGAGAGTGCAACCACCAGTTCGGACGGAATCGGAAGACGCTCAATGGCTTTTCCCTTTGACAGGGATTTCTTATCGGAGGGGTGGATTCCTCTCTTAAATGTAGCTCCTCTTAACACTACATCCTCCTTTTTTTCAACTCTATTTATGCTACTCCAACAATCGTCAAAACGCAAATTCGAAAAGTTTTACGATAAACTTTTATTGTTTTCAACTTTTCTTTCTGGCACAACAAGTTACAAGACGAATATTTCGCTAATTCTTTATTTATAAAGAAATAATTTTATAATTTTACAATTATTTCCCGCATTTTGCGTCCATGTGTGCTTCGTTTTCCATCAAAATCACAAGAAAGCTGAAAAGTTGCTTTGTAACACATTTATTGTTTTGTAACATAATTTGTGTTACATTACAAAAAGGATGTTACATTTATCATGGATTACCTTGAAAAAACGCTTTTAATCAATGTCAGATATGAGGAAGGAGAGCTCAGAAATCTTCCATCTTATATGTCTTCATTCTATTCTCTGCAGCGAGCCCGGCTTGATTCGATTCCGGTCGTTTTCGTATCGCCGAAATCAGACACTCCGGATCTGGCAGCATTGAAGACACACACAGGAATAATAGAGAAACTGGAAGGAATAAAGGCAGTTGCATTTTTCCAAACACTCACAAGGAGGCAGAGAGAATATCTGATTGAAAAGAGAATTCCGTTCGTCTGTGAGAACCGTCAGGCATATCTGCCGTTCATGGGAATTGCCATAGAAGAACGTTTCAACAGGGAAAAGCAGAAAAAGGAAAAAATCCTCCCTTCGGCTCAGGTTCTCCTGCTATACTTTATTTATAATGGTACTGGCGAAATGAAAACAGGCCCTGTATCAAAGGAGTTGGGGCTCTCGAGGATGACAATCTCAAGAGCATCGCAGGAACTGGAAGACAAAGGATTAGTAGAAACAAGAATGGAAGGAGCCGGAAAGGTAATCTACTCACGCTACTCCCCCAGAGAGCTTTTCGATAAAGCTCGGTCAGTACTTGTGAATCCGGTCAAAAAGTCCGTATATATCTCCAGAAAATACATTGACGCCACGTATCTTATGAGTGGTTACTCGGCCCTTTCCGAATATTCGATGCTGTCACTTCCTAGAGTAATGAGCTATGCCTCTGAAAGCATCTCGAAATGGAACGGCCTCTGGACAGAAAATCTTCTTGACGGAAACAATCAGGTCAGAATCGACTTCTTCAGATACAATCCGAAACTCTTATCGGGTGGGACATCTGTGGATAGATTATCATTGGTTCTCTCACTCGAAGATGATGAGGACGAGAGAGTTGAAGGCGAAATCGAGGATATGCTCGACACTCTTTGGAGGAATCTGGATGCCAAGAGGAATTGAAACTTTCAGAGAATGGTTCAAAGGAGAAGAGGACCATTATGTTATCATTGGAGGAACCGCCTGCGAACTGCTTTTCGACAGAGCTGATTTCGACTTCCGTACGACAAAGGACATCGACCTTGTGCTTATTGTGGAAGCTCTGGATGCGGCATTCGGACGAAAGTTCTGGTCCTATGTCCGGAAAGCAGGATATGAACATTGCAGCCGAAGTACCGGTGAAGTGCAGTTCTATCGTTTCACCCATCCGAAAATTGAGGACTACCCCGTCATGATAGAACTCTTCGCCAGAAGACAGGAGGCAATACAGCTACCCCCTGATGCCGTCCTTACTCCCATTCCGATGAATGAAAGTGTATCCAGTCTGTCAGCAATTCTGCTCAATGACAGCTACTATGATTTTCTCAAAAGCGGACGCGATTCTGTTTCGGGAATCACAGTACTGGATGCCGACCATATAATCCCGTTCAAAGCAAAGGCATGGCTGGATCTGTCAGAAAGGAAAGCACGGGGAGAAGCTGTTGACAGCAGAGATATCAAAAAACACAAGAATGACATCTTCAGACTGAGCATGCTTATCAATCTCAACATACGGATTCAAACACCTTCCGACATTCTTGAAGACCTCACTGATTTCATTTCACAGATGGAGAATGAGGAAGTGAATCTGAAACAGATCGGCGTTCCGGACAAGACAAAGGAACAGGTTCTCCGGGAAATCAGGGAACATTACATACCCTGATTTTCCAGGAGTATATATCAGTACCGGAGTCTTCCTTCGACGAGCATCCTGTCGAACAGCTCCCTGGCTTTATCTACCGGTATGGAGACAAGCGGATCCATGAGGAACGCCTCGAAGAGAAGGTCGTCGTTGTTCTCCCAGATTGCGTCAAGCGCAATCTGCTGCTCGTCGGAGATTCTCCTTATGAGGTTCTGGACGGCAAGAGGCGGGTCCTGTGATACTATCGGCGACACACAGTCGCGTGATATGACCCCGAGGCTCTCGACGATCCTTCCCTTCGGAAGGTATGTGATCTGACCTTCGTTGGGTCTGTTCATGTTTGTCTTGAGATTTCCCTCCCCGAGGAGTGCCATCATTATGTCGACACCCTCCTCTCCGCTCGGCGTTGCCCTGAGCTCCTCGGGCGTGAATACCTTCGCCTTCTTCTCCGCCGCCGTCTTCAGTCTCCAAGAATAGGGTGTTCTTATGACTCCGAGCGAGTTGAGATACTTCTCATCCGAGAGGAACCATGGAACGAATTCACTCAGGTGTCTGTCTCCCGCGGCACCGAGTACGCCGAAGCGTCTCATGAACTCGAATGCGACAAGGTTGTCGCTTTCGAACCACTTCTCCTTCTTTGTTCTCTCGAGTGCGACAGCCGTGTGATCTGAGAATGTCTGAGGATCCTCAGCAATTCTCTTCACTATCTTCATGAGATCATGGCCCTGCCACCAGGCAGATGTGATGAACGTGAAATGGTTGACACCCGTGATGTCGACCCTGAGGTCACGGCGCGAGGGAAGTACGCCGTACTCCTTCTCGCAGAGGCGGCAGAGCATGTCCTCGGTATGGAATACCTCGTGGCAGCATCCGAATGCCTTTATCGCGGGGAAAGCACGGTAGAGTGCGGCAGTGCACAGCGTCATCGGGTTCGTGTAGTTGATTACCCATGCATCGGGACATACCTTCTCTATTGCCCTTGCGAAGCCGAAGAAGAGCGGAAGCGCACGCCTTGCCCTTATGAGACCTCCCGGCCCCGTGGTGTCGCCGACAGTCTCGAGTATCCCGTACTCCTCCGGAAGACATAAATCGGCATATCTGCACTCGGTCTTACCCGGTTCTATTGCAATGAGAACGAGCTCGGCTCCCTCGAGTGCCTTCTCGAGATTGTCTTCGGCAATGTAGACAAAGCGACCCTCGTCCCCGTTTATTCTGAGCATCCGCTCTCCGACCGAGACGTTGTTGAGGGCAGCCTCATGATCGATGTCGTGAAGGACGACGGTGCCTTCCACTTCTCTGTTGAGCGTAAGGTCCTTCATGAAATTTATGGCCCAGAGGCGGCTTCCGCCTCCTATTATGCATATACGTGTTCTGTGCATATCTTTCTCCCTGCCTCCATTTTCCATCCAATGGAAGAATAAGTCCATTCATTATTCCTACGCTTTCTTCTCCATAACGGGAAGCCAAACAATATAAACGGAAATTATCAGAAAGAGAGGTGACGGGTATAATCCGGGAAATATAACGAAACGGTTTTAATTCATATATTTTCTTTTATTATAACAGATTAGTCAGATAGTCCTTCAATATAAACCCTGTTTATCAATTTAGATAAAAATAAAGTATTTCCCTTTTTACTGTTGGAAATCTAAAATATGAATGTACACAAAAAGGGGGAATTCGAACATGATGACAGAATCAGGGGGCACTGCCGTACAACACAGAGCCCTGCCTATGGAGGACGTGAGAATATGGTAAGTTTCACACTCAGGGCTCTCCAGCAGGCAAGAAAGGCAGATTTCGAGACATTGAGTGCGGAGCTCAGGGAATGTGCTGCAACTGATACGCTCGGAACAAAATCATCTGAAATAATCAAGGAGTTTCTCAATGATGAGGATTTCCACATAACGGAATACGGAGATTACCTCGGCGGAGCCTTCACGGCCGAATGGGGAGAAGGAAGTCCCGTCATAGGATTCCTCGCCGAATTCAACTGCCATCCCGATGCTGAAGACGGAGATGATTTCCGCGGCTCGGGACGAGACATCCAGACCTCGGCAGTCATGGAGGCGGCAGTTCTAACAGCAGAGGATCTCAAGAGAAACGACAGCGAGGGGACCGTTGTTCTCTATTTCTGTCCATCCTCCAGAAACGAGACCGAAAAGACACTGATGGCCGATGAAGGCCTCTTCGACACAGCTGAAATCGCCCTCTCCTGGCAGCCCTACACTGAAAGCGGGATCATCGGGAGCATACCTGCCGGTGCCGAAGTGACATACACCTTCGATACTGAAGAGAGTGCAGAGGAATTCTCGCTTCTTACCGGTGAAATATCTGAAAAAGCGGGAGACACGGGAAACATAATCCCCGATATCACATCATCAACTGTCACATGCTCCGTAACCGCAGTCACTGTACCGCTTGCAAAGAAAATTCTCTCTCTCCTCAGCTCTGAAGCGGAACGCATTGCAGAGAGTCGGAAAGAGAGTGTCAGCACGATGCTCGTCAAGGCATGTTCCAACATGATTGTCAACAATACGCTTTCCTCCGTCATGCGTTCCAATGCCGGGACCCTCTTCCCCATTTCATACAGCAGGGACGAGCTCAGCAGCACCACTGGAAACACATCGCCGGACGGAGTTCCCGCTGTCAGTACATCATTCAGAGAGGATTATATAACACTCACGAGTCCGAAGGACCTCGGCTCCGTCAGCCGTGTTCTTCCAACAGCGAGCATCGCTGTCGCCTGCTATACGCCGCTCGTCGAGATGGACACTGCAAAGACAGCGCTTCAGAGCGGCTCGAACGCAGCCATGAAGAGCATGCACACGGCATCCGCCGTCATGGCCGCAACTGCAATCGACGCCGTCAGGGACCCATCCATCCTCGAAAAAGCGATTGAGGACCTCAAGTGGGAGCTCAGGCTGGAGAAGACCGAGGACACGGGAAAAATCAGCTGAGGCTTACTTCTTCTTCCGGGACGAAAGAAGATAGAGCGGAATCGAGACAAGCTGGGAAGCGACAGACAGCACGACCATCGCCGTGATGTCCGTTTCATAGAGTACACCGAGAATCCAGGAGCCGAGGAACCAGAATATTCCGAACGAACACTCGAATACACCATATCCCGTGGCCCTGCTCTTCTTCGGAACCATCGTCGTCACTGCAGCCTTCAGAATCGACTCCTCTGCGCCCATTCCGATTCCCCACATCAAGGTCCCGATAACCAGTACCGGAACAGAATGCGCAAAGAAGACAAGGGCGGCAAAGGGAGAGGAGAGAAGCGTCGACCAGACAAGGGCCTTCACTCCGATTCTGTCATAGAGAAGACCGAAGAAGAGAGCGGAGACCGCATCAATGAGCATAGCAGATGCATAGAGAAGCGGAAGTGAGGTGCTGTCCAGAAGGCCCGTGTTCTGCACATGCATGGCGATGAGAGAGTAATCTATGAAGCCGAATGCGAAGAGGCTTATTCCGGCAATATACAGAATGAAGCTTCCGTTCATTCTGAAAGGAACGTATTCCTTCTCCTCGGGTTCGAAATGCTCGGGGTTGGGGAACCGGTGCTTCGTCACGAGAAGAAGTATGAGCGTGACTGCACCGGGAATGGCGAGGAACGCAAAGCAGGAAGCGTAGATTTCAAACTCCGTTCCTTCCGTACGGACGAGCATGACAAGATACAGGAGCACCGGGCCGAGGAATGCTCCTATCTGATCCAGGACTTCCTGGAGACCGAAGCTCTTCCCCACTCCCTCCTGACTTGCCGCGAACGACATGATGGTGTCCTTTGCAGGCTTCTTTATGGCTTTACCCATTCTCTGCACCAGAAGGAGAAGGCATGCAGCCATCCAGCCGTTTTCTCCCACCAGGGCAAGAAGCGGCACTGCCGCGATATCGAGAACATACCCCAGTATCGTCATCGGCCAGTAGAGCTTTGTCCTGTCGGTGATCTTACCGAAGACATAGCGCATCGAATACCCGATGAGCTCCCCCAGTCCCGAGACAAAACCGATGGTTCCGGCTCCTGCTCCGAGAAGCGCAAGGTATGCCCCCCTTATGCTCGAGGCCCCCTCGTGGGTCATATCGGAAAAAAGACTCACGACGCCGAAGAGCACGATGAAGACCATCGCGCTCGACATCTTTCTTTCTCTCTTATTCTTCATTTTTCCCGTTCTCCTTCACGATTTTGGTCATCGTCACGAAGCCTCCTCTGCTTTCCGCCTTGCACTTAAGGTAGAGTCTCTCGAGAAGTGACGAGAAGACTTCCCTCTCCTCCTCTGAAAGCTCCTCAAGAAGCCAGGAGTAGAAGAGAGTCTCGACATGGGCCTTCGAGTTCTTGAGTTCGTCAGCCTTTTCTGTTGCATACAGTAGCTGGCTGCGGCCGTCGGAAGGATTGGTCTTCCTTATGACGTATCCCTTCGTCTCCATTCTCGTGATCTGCCGTGCAACGGCACCCTTGTCGAGGGCAAGGGACGAACAGATTTCCTTCTGCGTTATTCCGGGGTTCTTCCGGATGAGATGAAGGACATCGAATTCCCCCGTTCCTATTCCGTCGGCTCTGAGAGTACGTGCGGCGAACTTCCCCACTTCCCTCGCTATCTTCGTGATTCTGCGTTTAGTGTTATCCATAGCGAGATAGTTGTAATATCAACTAAAT
>CAZGNN010000003.1:26365-33486 GCA_964527335.1 uncultured Spirochaetaceae bacterium
AGGTTACGGTTCTTCTGGACAAAAACACAAAGCAGGAACCGGTGCGGTTCCTGCCTTTGAAGTGATGAAATGAAAACGGGAAGAAAGTTATCTGCAGGTCTCTTCGAGCTTCTTCACGAAAAGAGCGGCAGTGTCGGAGAGATTGGTCTGGGCCATCTTTATCCACCCGAGCTCGAACTTCATTTCGACATCGGCAATGTGTGCGCTTCTGAGAGCGGGATTGTACGGGTACTTCTCGTAGGCCTTCGTGTAGTGGACTGAGAATGCGATGGCATCGCTGTGCTCGAGAATCGAATGCATGCTTCCCCCGGTAGATACGGTTATGACACTCTTTGCAGTATCCTTGAGAAAGCCTGCCCTCTCCGTGATCTTGCGGTGTGCCGGGGACCTGTCATTACCTATTATTACTATGGGATAGTCCTTGAGTCTCTCCATCGGGACACTGTCGGAGAACTCCCTGAAGAGAGGATGCTCCTTGCGGGCAATGATCGAGAAACTCTCGCTGCAGAGACTGTGATATTCGACACCCTCGTTTTTCAGCTGAGGTCTCAGGTGCTTCAGAAGAGAATCCAGGACAATGGGGACTCCCATCTCGATACGTCCCAGCTTTATGTCGTCGACCATCGAATAGACATCATCGTATGTCGGGAGGTTGAAAGAGAGGGTCTTGTCCGCATTCTCCTCCAGGAGCTCACCGAGTACGGCATAGAGCCAGACCTGTGACGAGAGACCGACACTGAGGGAGAGGACGGGATGGGTGCTGAACGTGCAGAAATCCTGCATGTTCCTGAAATCATCGTTTATCGCCACGGCATACTTCAGGAATTCCCTTCCGAAGTCCGTGAGCGTCAGTCCCTTTGACGAACGCGAGAAGATTTCGTGTCCGATCTCCTCCTCGAGTTTCCTCAGCGATACGCTGAGATTGGGCTGCGTGATGAAAAGGCTTTCCGCCGTTCTTGACATGCTCCCCGTGCGTGCGAGTTCAAGTACCTGTGTAATCTGTTCCAGTCTCATATATGGTCCCCTGATTGTATAGCGTACCACATGTTTTCAGGGAATGCCATAAAATAAATTTATATATTTTCATAATATTTTTTAATACCAATCTTTTTCCGTCATTCCCGGAGGAAAAAGAAGGGATGCATTGCATGGTATCTCCAGAGGCTGGACGGTACTGTTTCCCGACGGAATAAAGAATGACAATGCATATAATTAAACGAAGACGGAAGAAAAGGAATAATTTCATCTTTTTTCTCTTCAGGGGGTAGAACTCTTTCCCTATATGTGTTTCAATTGTCCCGGAATCTTATATAAAGGAGTAAGAGATGGAAGACGGCCACAGCGGCAACGCAGAAGCTAAAAGTGCAGAAACCGAAATGCCTCCAAGTAGAATGCCGTCTTCTCTGACGGTTACCTTGTAGGTCTTTCCTTTTCCCGCTCAGATTCACATGAGGAGAGAAGCATGGAAGAAGATACACAGATTTCGCAGCATCCCGACTACGCACATGAACTGGTCGAGATAATCAGAAGCAATATTTCACCGATGGCACTCAAGGAGAAGCTGTCGGACTATCATGACAACGACATCGCGGAAGCTCTCGAGGAGCTGGGTCCGGAAGACCGGAACAAGCTCTACAGGATTCTCAATGCCGAGAGCCTCGCGAACATCTTCGAATACATCGAGGATGTCGCAGAGTATCTTACGGAGCTCAGCGTCAAGAAGAGGATTGCCGTACTCAGCAGCATGGAGACCGACAAGGCGTCGGCCTACCTCAAGAGCCTTCCGAAGGGAGAGAGGAACACGCTCATCGAATTCCTGGATGACGACACGAAACGCGACCTCGCGCTCCTCGCATCCTTCGACGACGATGAAATCGGATCGAAGATGAGCACGAACTTCATAGAAATCAGCAACGGCCTCACGATAAAGGAAGCCATGAAGGAACTCATCGACCAGGCTGCGGAGAACGACAACATACAGACCATATATGTTGTCGGAGCCAACCAGCTCTACTACGGTGCGATAGACCTCAAGGACCTCATCCGTGCAAGGGAGGGAAAGACAGTCGACACCATAGTCTCCACAAGCTACCCCTATGTCTATGCCCACGAGCTCATCGACGACTGCGTCAACAAGCTCAAGGATTACGCCGAGGACTCCATCCCGGTACTGGACTCGACGAACAAGCTCATCGGAGTGATCACGAGCCAGGACATGATGGAACTCATCGACGACTCGATGCGTGACGACTACGCAAAGTTCGCGTCTCTCGGCGAAGAGGAGGACCTCGAGGGGAGCGTTCTCTCATCCGTGAAGAAGAGACTGCCATGGCTCACGATACTTCTCTTTTTGGGTATCGGGGTATCTACAGTGGTAAGCTTCTTCACCCAGATAGCGGCCCAGATTGCGATCCTGATATCATTCCAGTCGCTCGTACTCGACATGGCAGGTAACAGCGGCACACAGTCACTCGCAGTCACGATCCGCGTGCTCACGAGCGGAGACATATCATTCAAAGACCTTCTGAAACTCGTGTGGAAGGAGACGAGAGTCGGCTTCTTCAACGGTCTCATAATGGGAATCATCTGCTCCCTCGTCATCGGTCTCTTCATCTTCGTCTTCAAAACCCATGACCCCGTCTATGCATTTTCAATCTCATGCTGCACGGGACTCGCGCTGGTGCTCTCGATGAGCATATCGACACTGATGGGAACAGTAATTCCTATAGTATTCAAGAAGGTGCACATCGACCCGGCAGTCGCGTCCGGTCCGCTCATCACGACGATGAACGACCTCGTGGCAGTCATCGCCTACTACGGACTGGCATGGGTTTTCCTCATCAACATCGCCCATATCGCAGCATGAATGGAGGCTCCTCAGTGGAGCCTCTTTCAAATGCAAAATAACGAACAGATAACCTCATATTTAAAAAATTAGCAGTTGAAATAAAACAGTTTCCGTCATTAAAATAATGGGTGGAGTGTAAAATGATTATCTGTGTTGAAGATGAGGCAGCTATAAGGAACATGATGGTTTATACTCTCATGGCTTCAGGGTATGAGGCAGAGGGTGTCGATTGCGGAAAGGCAATGTGGGAGAAGATTGCGGACAGGAAGCCCAAGCTCATCATGCTCGACCTGAATCTTCCCGGAGAAGACGGACTCACGGTTCTCAAGGAGCTCAAGGAGAATCCCGAGACCCAGGACGTCCCCGTAATCATCGCAACTGCAAGAGGAACGGAATACGACAAGATTCTCGGCCTCGACAGCGGCGCAGACGACTATCTCGCAAAGCCGTTCGGCATGATGGAAATGATATCCCGTGTCAAGGCGGTCCTCAGACGAAGCGAACCAAAGACACAGAAAAAGATCTACACGCTCGGCCCGCTCACTCTCGACACATCCACTCACCTCGTCACCGTGGACGGCGAACAGGTGAAGCTCACAGTGAAGGAATACGAACTTCTGGCAATCCTGTTGCAGGAACCGGGGAAGACATTCTCCAGGGAGGACCTGATGAAGGCAATCTGGGGCATCAGCAACATCGGGGAGACAAGAACCGTCGATGTGCACATCGCGACACTCAGAACGAAGATAGGTCCTGCAGGACGTTTCATCGAGACGGTCAGGGGTATCGGGTACAGAGTGAGAGACGAGAAATAACGCCATATGACAAAACGTATCATCGTTTATGTTCTCACCGCCATTCTCCTTCTGGCATTCTTCACGATCATCCTCACGATACAGGCCACGACCAACGTCATCGGTAACAGGCAGGAAGCTCAGGCGAAAGAGCTCCTGAATGTCATATACGGCGTCTACAGGGAATACGGATCTCAGCTCACCGAAGGCTACAGTACGGACAGCTACACTGTCTCCCTCTTCACTGCCGACCCCGATACAATCGACGACGAAGTCAGGGAGAAATGGGGAGAGGACGCCGACGATGAGGTCATCAGGGAGTTCTTCGACAGCGCGATGGCATCACCGGGGACAGTCGTCAGCACCAACACGTCATTCCTTCTCGGAAACGTCACGATGGCAGGTGTCTGCACCGACGACGGCAGGATAATCGCAGTCTTCTCATCCCTCAATACATTCATAGGAACACTCAGCGACATGAGGATGGAGCTTCTCTACATCATGCTCGTATCCATCCTTCTCGCGACATTCCTCGCGCGACTCATCTCCTACCTCATCGTGCAGCCCATCAACGAGATAGACATCGAGGCTCCGACGGAGGAGGACAGCTCGAGATACAAGGAAATCATGCCGCTCATCAACAAGATAGCGGAGCAGAGGGAGGATCTGAAGAAGCAGGAGAAGAAGCTCGAGGAAGGAGAAGGACGCCTCACCACGATAAGCGAGACAATCGTCGAGGGAATGGTCCTCATCGAAGCCGACAACACCGTTTCCTACATGAACCACGCCGCAAGGAAATTCGTCACGCTTTCCGATTCCGAGCCCATCGGCAAGGACTACCACACCCTCTTCACCGTGGAGATGACGAAGATTACGGATGACACCTTCAGCGGCGGCAACCAGACCACGGTACTCTACGTCGAGAACAAAGCCTACCAGATAGAGACGACACACGTGGTTCTCCCCGGCGGCGACTACAACGGCGTTGCAATCATCATCTACGACATCACGGACAGAATGAACCTCGAGAGAGACAGAAGGGAGTTCACGGCTAACGTATCGCACGAACTGAAGACTCCTCTCCACATCATCGCGGGAAGTGCGGAGCTCCTGGAGCTCGGCATCGTCCAGAACGAGGAGGACAGGAAGAACTTCCTCCACCAGATAATGACGGAGACCGAGCACATGACGAAGCTCGTCAACAACATTCTCAAGCTTTCGAAGTTCGACGCGAAGCAGACGAAGAAGGCAGTGGACCAAGAGATAATATCCGTCAAGGAGAAGACGCTCTCCGTAATCGAACGCCTCAAGAGCGTCGCTGCCGACAAGGACATCGAAATATTCCTCAACGGAGACGATGTATCGGTAAAGTGCAACGACATGATGCTTGACCAGATAATCTTCAACCTCGTGGAGAATGCCGTGAAGTACACCAATAACGGCGGCAGAGTCGTCGTGACAACCCAGAGAACGGAGAACGGCGGAACGATCATCGACGTCAAGGACAACGGAATCGGAATACCGAAGGAGTCACAGGACAAGGTCTTCGACCGCTTCTACCGTGTCGACAAGTCACGTTCGAGAGAAGTCGGAGGTACGGGACTCGGCCTCTCCATCGTACAGAACGCATGTATTGAGAACGGTGCCGATATTAAGATAGAATCATCCATACCGGGAGTCGGTACAACATTCCGTGTCACCTTCCCGCCGGTGGATGAAAGCAATGGAACTGAGACAGTATCTTAACGACCTGAAGAACAGGATAAAGGAACACCTCTTCTCATATTTCAGGGGGATGACTGTCTACGGCCTTGTGGGACGTTCGGGAACGGGAAAGAGCTACCACGCGAAGCAGGTTGCCGTCAACTACGGCATAAACCTCATAATCGATGACGGTCTCCTCATAAAGGGTGACAGGATAGTCGCGGGTCACTCGGCCAAGGAAGCACCGAACTTCATGGCGGCAGTCAAGGCGGCCCTCTTCGACGACGAGGAGGAGAAGAACGCAATCACGACTGCCCTTCTCAAGGAGAAGAACCGCAAGATCCTCATAATCGGGACAAGCGAGAAGATGGTGAACAAGATAGCCCTCCGCCTCGACCTTCCCTCCCCGACGAAAATAATCCATATCGAGGATGTATCGACAGAGGACGACATCGAGACTGCAATGCACATACGCTTCACGGAAGGAAAGCACGTAATTCCAGTGTCGGCAATCGAAATAACGCGTTCGGCCCCGCAGATAGTCTTCGACTCAATACGCGTGAGTCTGGGGCGGAACAAGCACCTCAAGAAGGAAGTCAGCGAGAAGACAATCGTAAAGCCGGAGTTCTCACGTCCGACAGAGGAGACGGTGAGCGAGCAGTCACTCCAGCAGATGATAAAGCACTCCATCACGGAGTACGACGCTGTCATGAAGGTCAAGAAGGTGAAGGGAGTGAGAAATCCCGACAGGACCTACTCTATCAACATAACAATCCAGCTCCCGCCGCGCCACTACATTCCCTCCACGATATCGGATTTGCAGCAGTACGTGAGGGACTGCCTCGAGAAATTCGGGTCAATCATGGTAAGAAGCGTATCGATAGAAATAGAGGAATGGAGTTAGACGACGCCGTCAACCACAGCGGATGGAACTTCGGTGACTGACAGAGAAGAAGCCTCAGCATCACCCTTTCCTTTCTTCTTTCTCCTTCTGTGTCTCTTCTTCACCTTCGGGTTCAGAGGCTCAACGCTCTTCTTCTCGCTCTTTGCCTTCGCCTTCTTTTTCTTCTTGCTCTTTATTCCGTTGTATTCGAGAACAAGAGCGACGGCCTTCTCGAGGTCCACGTTCGACGGGGTGATGGGGCTCAGCATGACCTTCGCCTGTCTGAATGCGTCCTTCAGGAGTTCATCATACGGAATCTGGTGATTGTGGTCGACGATGACGGCAGAGCGTATCATGTAGTAGAACATCTCGCTCTTCGAGACCATCTGTTCTCCCCCCTTCTTCTTCTCCATGACGATTCTGTCGAGCTCGGAGAGAGAAGAGCGCATGCTCGGAAGTTCGCTGTGTACGGCATAGGACGGAAGAATGTACTGCAGAAGCCTGTAGTGATAGAGCTCGTGGATGATATCACTAGAGTGTCCGGACGAGAGAATCTTCACGATTTCATCGGTGAGTCTGCTTGTCGGACAGTTCTGGAGCTGAGGGGCGTTGAAGCGTATCGCAAGAGCGACATTGAGGCAGAACGAGAAGCCCGTCGTAACCTTGTACTTGACGGCCCTTATCATCCTGACGGGATCTTCGCTGAATGAATACGAGAGAGGGATGAGGGAGCGGATCCTCTTCTTCTCGAAGTCCTTCATGCTGTCGGAGAAGTCGAGAAGCTCACTTGTCTTCGGATTGTAGTAGAGGGAATTTATCGAGAAGTCCCTCCTCCTTGCATCCTGCTCGATTGTGCCGTAGATGTTGTTGTTGCCGTCCTCGAAGTTCTCCT
>CAZGNN010000004.1:0-24721 GCA_964527335.1 uncultured Spirochaetaceae bacterium
TAAGGAAGTCATTTTAGGTTCTGAAATTCAATCAATCGACAGTCAGGCATTCAGGGGTGCCGGAGCAATTACAATGATGGTCGATATGAATGAGGCTGATTTCAAGATCTCAGGAAGCCCATGGATGGCGAAGAGTGTTACCATAATCTTTAAGGATACTCTCTACGCAGAGCTAAAAAACGGCGATTCTGTATATGCAATTATCATTGTTGATACCGCAAGCAAGAAGATTTCGGCTCCGGATGCACCGGCAGAAAGTCCGACGGAAGATAAGAAATTATTCGCAGGGTGGTATACGGAAGATGGAATGCTTTTTGATTTCAATACCGCATTGACGGCTTCAGTTACATTGGTGGCAAATTGGGTTTCCGAGTACACCGTAGGTGGTACAGGACCTGCCGGTGGATATATCTTCTACATCGCTCCCGAAGTTCAGGAATCATCATACTTGGATGCTGCCGGAAAAGAGGTGAAATACGAGTGGAGATATCTTGAGGCCGCTCCTTCAGACGCTGGGACCGCTAAGTTCGGATGGATTATGATTGATTATTATGATGAATCAGACCCTACTTATGTGGAAGCAGGCACAGGTAATGCTGTCGGAACGGGAAGATCTAATACAACCAAGCTTATTAAAGTTTTGGGAAGTAGTACTGCAGCAGCTGCATACATGTGTGACACGTATGTATATTGTTGTTACGATGATTGGTTCCTTCCAAGCATTAGAGAACTGGAACTTATGTACACGGAACTTAAATCAAAAGGTAATGGCGGAAGCTGGAGTAGTAAAGAATATTGGTCGAGTACTGAGGTTGGTGGCACACACGCAAATGCTGAGGATTTTACAACTAAACATACATATTCTGCGGACCGAGATTGGCTATATAGCGTCCGACCGGTGAGGGCTTTTAAATAGCTTTTTAACAAAATAGATAATAGCAACTGCTCTCCGCATATTGCGGGGAGCTGAAGGAAAAGATTCAGAATATAAAAGGATGGAAAGATGAAAAGAAGTAATTTGGTATTTGTAATAGTCGTGATATTACTCGCAGTGGCGATTCTGTTATCGACATGTGAGAAGAAATCGGATAAATCAAAAGCATCTGCTGTCCCCGCGACTGCAGTTGAAACAGCAGCTCCTGCAAAAGCAGAGACGTCTACTGCTGTGAAGACGGAGGAACCTGCACCTCAGGTGAAGGTTGAAGAGAGTGCTGCTGAAGTGAAGGCTGAGGAGCCTCTCGAGAGTAAGACAGAGAAATTTGCTGTTGAGGAGGAAGCACCGGTTATCGAAGAAGTCAGGGAAGAGACTCCGGTAATCGAAACAGCAGCTGTTGAAGAGACTGTAATGGAAGAAGTTCCTGTCGAAGCCGTCAAGATTGAACTTCCGGAACATGTGGGCGATCCTCTTTATTCCCTGTCGTTCGCATTCAGGGGTAGAAAGGCTGAAATTGCAGCTTACAGTGACTACACTGAAGTGAGACTTATCTCGGGAACTGAGGAAGATCTTCTTGCTCTAGCTTCTCTGATAGCAGTGGACTCGGAAGATTTCCTTATCCAGGACGGTACTGTCTATGTGGTGACACCTCAGATTATGAGTGCTTCTGCGGAAGAAGCTGCAGTCGAGATTCCTGCAGTGGAATCTGCTTCACTCGTTGAAGAGGTTGAAATTCCTGCTGTTGAAACTGCTGCAGTTGTTGAAGAGGATGAGGCTGCTTCTCCGGAAGAGGAGGCTGTTCTGTTCTCCGGTCATTTCTCATACAAGGGATACTCAGCTGACATTGAAGCATATTCTGACCATGCCCTGATTACTGTTCCCTCCGGAACGACGGATGAGGATGTCAACTCTTGTGCTGTTCTTCTTGCTGAAGCTTATCCCGAGGCTGTCTATGTTCAGTACAGACTCCAGGATGATGTCGTAACACTCTGGTACCCTGAACAGAACGCGGAGCTAATTGCTGGTGTCTGCGTTCAGCTCGAGAAGGATGCCGAGTATATAATCGATCGTATTCCGCAGGAAGTTGAGATTGAAGAAGCTGTCGAAGTCGGGTGTGTCGTTGAAGTTGAAAAGGCTGAAGCACCTTCTTCTTCTTTTGAGGAAGAAACAGTTGTTACAATGAAGAAGGCTGAGGAGCCTGTATTCTCAACTGTATTCTCGTACAAGGGAATCGAAGGCGCAATTGCCGCATACACAGACCATGCTGTCGTGACACTTCCGGCCGGTACAACAGAAGATGATGTTGTCTGGTGTGCTTCTCTCCTCTCAGAGGCTTATCCTGAAGCATCTGCTGTAACATACTCCCTCCATGATGATATCCTGATGCTCTATTACCCACAGCAGAGTGAGGCTTTCATAAAGGCAGCATGCAGCCGGCTTCTCTCTGATGCGGAGTACCTGATTGACAGTATTACGGATTCTGTGGGTGAAGAGAAGATAGAAGAATCGATTCCTGAAGCTGCTGTACCTGAGAAAACAGAATCGGCAGAAGAAACAGCTATTGCTGATGCTGTTGATATATGTCTTTATGAAGCAGTATTCAGCTACAAGGGAATCACATCGGAGATTCTGGTTTACAGTGACCATGCCGTACTGACTCTTCCGGAGGGAACGACGGGTGAAGATATCTTGTACTGTGCAGCTCTTCTTAATGCTGCTTATCCGGAAGCGGAAGCTGTAACATACACTGTAAATGACGGAGTTATAACACTGAACTATCCTGAACAGAACCCCGAGTTCATACTTACGGCTCTCTACCGCCTTGCAGATGATGCAATGTATGTAATCGATTCGTTTGCCGATACGGCTGCTGCTGAGACTTATGAAGAAGAGTCATCTGATGCCTATACAGTGGAAGAATCCGAGATTGAGGGAGAAGATAATCCTGTTCTCTTCAACAAGGTATTCAGCTATGAGGGCGTCCGTTCATATATTGCAGTATGGGCTGATCATGCTGTCCTTACCGTTCCCGAGGGAACTACAGATGATGATATCACCTACTGCGCATCTCTTCTGGTTGCTGCATATCCTGAAGCGAAGGCTGTCACATACAGCATCAAAGATGATGTGATGACTCTCTCTTATCCCGAGCAGGATGAAGTATTCCTGAGAGGAGCATACAGCCTTCTCGAGAGAGATGCCGAAATGCTTCTTGACAGTATTATGGTAGAGGAGACTGTGAAGGCTGAAGAGGAAGAAAGAGGAAAGACGGAAACTGAAACTGCTGTATCATCCATTGCTGAAGAAAAGACCGAACCTAGGAAGGAAGATCTGACTGCAGATATTCCTGCTGCCGTCGAAAAGAAGAAGTCAATAATCAGGTCCTGGTCGGCTTCCGGAACATTCAATGCCGCATACAACGTAGCAGGATTCGGAATAAAGGCGAAGGGAATCAACCTCGGAGTAGGTGCAAGAGCCGAGATGGAGATTCTTGACAGATTCTGGGTCGGTGCCAAGTTCGCTTTCAACTTCCGCTTCGGCTATATCCAGGCTGACTTCTTCTCAAGATATGAATTCGCCGAATACAGACACAGTGACTTCTACGGCTTCCTCGCTCTCGGCGGAGACTACACAATCGAAGCGAAAAAGTTCAGCTTCGTTGCCGAAATCGGAGCAGGTTACGAGTACAACTTCACCCCGAACATCTCGGCATTCGTCGAAATCAGTACCCAGTACTCCTGGATACGCCGTTTCGATATCAACGGAAACGTCGGTGTCAGATACACATTCTGATGTCCGTCATCATACGCCATCCGGGCTGCAGGAAACTGCAGCCCTTTGCACATATCAGAAGATGTTTCATCGGGTAGACGAAGAATGGGATTATCTGTTCCGTCATGATTATCCTGCAGAAAACACGCGGCGAAATCTCTGTCGTGAAAAGTCTTTTTAGTGTTGTTGTGGCTTGTCTTACAGTGTCACGACAGTGAATGAAGAGAGTCTTCCGTTTCTTCAGCTGTAACTCTTTCTGTTTTCCATTGTGTGAACTGTCTATTCTTCTCCGAGAACGAGAGCCCCAGAAGATAAGCGTTTCTGCCGTCTTCGAAATAGCGGGTGTCAAAGTCAATGTTTCTTCTTTCTGCGATTATCTCTTCGGCGGTTTTCCCGATATCGATTCCGGTGAAGAAGACAGACTTGCGGGTTCTGAAGGCAAATGTCACATTCTCCTTCTCCGTCCCCGGAATCACGTCACCGCGGCATCCGTTCATGAGGAGGGCTGAATAGACGACTGAACGTATCTCTGTAGCTGTCTTGAGCCTTTCTTTTCCGAGTCTTGTCATGAAGTCGTTCAGCGCTTCAATGAGTGCCGTGATGTTGTCCGTATATCTGAAATCCTGAATTGTCCTGTTGATTTCCATTATTTCCATAGCTTTCTCCGGGTGTGGTCATCATAGGTGAGAAAAATGAGAACAGTCAAGGAAATTAAGGGAAATAACTCTTTGTGTCCCTTAAAGTTAATAGTTTTCGGGACAAGACGCGAAATGCCCCGTTTTCACGGCTGTACTTCATCCCTTTTCCCTGATACTGTTGTTCTGTTCTATGACAGGAGAAACTGAAATGGAAAGACGAATGATTACTATAAGAGGGAGGGTTCTCTATCCCGAATCCTTCATATCCACTCTGGATGTGTTCCCGTTCAGCCTTGACGGCTGCAGAGCGGATAAACGTGACGAATATTTCAACATGCGCAGGCTGATCCAGATAATGGCGGACAATTATTCGGAAGGACTTGACGAGATAGGCCCCGATAACGAGTCACTTTTTGAGACGTATTCCTATCCGCTTCCGAAGGAGAGAAAGCTCCCTCAAGCCTTTGAGGAGATCTTCTCAACGATGGAGAGAAAGCTCGGAATCGACCTTACGCCTGAACTTGACAGGTGTGTGAAGTACTCGATGAAGGCTCTGGAAAGGGAAGAGGAGAAGGAGAGAAAGGAAAAGGAGAGAGTAGAACTTGTTCATAAGCTTCTCTCTGAAAACGGTATAGGGGAAGAAAGAAGTGAATCTGCTGTGGAGAGAATCCAAAACCTCATAGCCCTCGAGAAGGCAAAGAGGGAATGCCCTGATTACCGTAGAGATGAAACCGAGGAGGCCGTCACGCGTCTCTGGTGCCATATACTCCTGACATCACTGATGTCGGATTATCTGGAATGCGGGGAGATGGAAAGTCTTGTTTCATATGACATCGTAACAGAGCATGAATTCACGGATTTACTTCAGAACAGGTATTCTATGGATGAGGACTGGGAGTGTTACAGCGAGGACTTTCTCTCTTCCACTCCCGATGAGGAGACTGTCATCAGGATAAGCGATGTTCTTGAAATCGGGGAAAAGAGGGTGGCGGCCGTACTCGGAGCTGAAATCTGAGAGAGTGAAGATTCTCTTGGACTCATTGGCACTCTCTGGTGTAGAATCTCTCTGTTGTTTCAATTCAGATATTCCCAGGGGGTGAATGTAATGAATCTTAAAGATAGAACCGTCATTGTAACGGGAGCCGCCGGTTTCATCGGCTCGGCTCTGTCAAAGCGTCTGCTGGACGAAGGCGTGAAGGTTGTCGGTATAGACAGCATGAACGATTACTATGACGTGAGGATAAAGGAGTGGAGGCTTTCGAACCTCGAAAGGTATGAAGCCTTCACGTTCGTCAGGGGAAACATTGCCGATAAGGAATTTGTCTTCTCCGTTTTCGATAAGTATCATCCGTGTGTCGTCGTCAATCTCGCTGCCCAGGCCGGGGTACGCTATTCGATAACAAATCCCGACGTATATATCGAGAGCAATATCATAGGCTTCTTCAATATACTCGAGGCCGTGAGAAAATATCCTGTGGAGCATCTTGTTTATGCCTCATCCTCGTCTGTCTACGGCTCCAACAGCAAGGTTCCGTACTCAACTGACGACAGGGTCGACAATCCCGTATCACTCTATGCCGCGACGAAGAAGAGCAACGAGCTCATGGCTCATGCGTACTCGAAGCTTTATAACATCCCGTCGACGGGACTGAGGTTCTTCACTGTCTACGGACCGGCCGGAAGACCGGATATGGCCTACTTCAGCTTTACAGACAAGCTCAGAAAGGGTGAGACGATAAAGATCTTCAACTGGGGCAACTGCATGCGTGACTTCACGTATGTCGACGACATCGTCGAAGGTATAGTGAGAGTAATGAAACGGCCCCCGGAGAAGAAGGACGGGGATGACGGCCTCCCGCTTCCGCCGTATGCTGTCTACAATATCGGTAACAGCCACCCTGAGAATCTTCTCGATTTCGTGAGAATCCTCAGCGAGGAGCTTATCACAGCGGGTGTCCTTCCTTCCTCCTACGACTTCGAGGCTCACAAGGAACTTGTTCCGATGCAGCCTGGTGATGTGGCAGTGACCTATGCCGATACCTCGGCTCTCGAAAGGGACTTCGGCTTCAGGCCTTCGACTCCTCTCCGTACGGGGCTGAGACGATTTGCAGAGTGGTACCGAGACTTCTACATGGGGGATGAGAAATGATGAAGTGCATTGAAGTATATGAGAGCGTCTATCATCAGAGTCCGGAGAATGTCTCGTTCTGTCCCTACCGTGTAAGTCCGCTCGGTGCCCACATAGACCACCAGTGGGGAAAGATCAACGGCTTTGCCATCGACAAGGGAATCCACATGGCATATAAACCGAAACTCAACGGTGTCGTTGAACTCCAGTCCCTGAATTTTCCGAAGCGTGCGCAGTTCTTCGTATCCGCTGTCCCCGAGTACAGACAGGGCGACTGGGCCGACCACCTGAGAGGTGCAGCGAAGATGCTGGGGGAGAAGTACCGCCTCAGTACGGGACTCTCGGGTGTAATCGAGGGAAGTCTCCCCATCGGCGGCCTCTCGTCATCTGCATCGGTCATCATCTGCTTTCTCTCTGCCCTCAGCAAGGTGAACGGCATCCACCTTTCTCCCTCCGAGATGATAACTCTGGCAAAGAAAGCCGAGAACGAATATGTCGGAGTATCGTGCGGAAAGCTTGACCAGAGCTGTGAGGTTCTCTCGAGAAGGAACCATCTTCTCTATCTCGATACCAGGGATGACTCGTTTGAACTCATAGAGACCCCATCTGATATGAAGAGCTATAGTATTGCGATATTTTTCTCTGGACTTGAGAGAAGTCTCAAGAACTCGAAGTACAACCTCAGACAGGATGAGTGCAAGGCTGCGGCCTATGCGCTTCTCTCATATGCGGGACTCGACTACGGCTCGTTTGCCGACACGAGGCTGAGAGATGTTCCGGAAGATGTGTTCCTTTCCTACAGGGACAGACTCCCCGATGTATGGAGACGCCGTGCCGAGCACTACTACAGCGAGATGAGAAGAGCCGAGAAGGGAGCCGAACTCTGGAGAAAGGGTGATATCGAGAGGTACGGGGAACTTGTGTTCGAGAGCGGCTACTCGAGTATCTACAGCTATGAATGCGGATGCGACGAACTCAGGAAGCTCTACGAAATCATGCGCCATACCGACGGCATCTACGGCGGCCGGTTCTCCGGTGCCGGATTCAAGGGCTGCTGCATGGCCCTCATCGATCCTGATAAGGCTGATTCCATTGAAAGGAAGGTAACAACGGAGTACCTTAAGGCATTCCCGTCCCTCGAGGGAAAGTATTCGTTCCATCTTGCATCGAGCGCGGACGGAGTGGGAGGAGAACTATGAGAGCAATAATACTTGCGGCAGGCTATGCGACGAGGATGTACCCTTTGACACTCAACTTTCCGAAGCCTCTTCTCGAAGTGGGCGGCAGGCCCATTCTCGACTGGCTTAGAGATGACATTCATTCCTGCGGTATAGAGAGAATATCTGTGGTGACGAACCACAGGTTCTATCCCATGTTCCTCGAGTGGAGCAGAACAAAGGATGGAATCACTGTACTCGATGACGGAACGGAGAGCAACGAGACAAGGCTCGGAGCCCTCAGGGACATAACGTTCGTTCTCGATGAGGAACACATCGACGATGATGTTCTGGTGCTTGCCGGCGACAACGTCCTCGACTTCTCGTTTTCGTCATTCCTGGACTATGCGAAGAGAAAGAACACAAGCTGTGTCATGAGACACTTCCAGGGTGACATCGAACGCCTGAGACGCACGGGCGTCTGTACAATTGATGAAAATGACAGAATCCTCACGATGGAGGAGAAACCGTCTCAGCCTCAGTCCAACTGGGCAGTTCCTCCCTTCTACATCTATAAGAAGGAAGACCTCAGTCTTCTCAGAAAGGCTATAGCGGACGGAATAAGCACCGATGCCCCGGGATCGTTCGTCTCCTATCTCTCTTCTCACAGCACTGTCCATGCATTCCTGATGAACGGAAACCGCTATGACGTCGGAACAATCGAAGGATATGAGAAGCTGAAGGGTGAATACAGGGGTATTACGCGAGGATAGGGCACTTGTGACTTTCAATTCTCCCTGTTATATTCTCTGAGTCACAGGGGGCAGAAAATGAAGATTACAGTTGCAGGTACCGGCTATGTAGGACTCTCGATGGCAGTGCTCCTCTCCCAGAAGAACACCGTCACCGCCATCGATATCGTGGAAGAGAAAGTGAAGCTCATAAACGAGCACAGGTCTCCCATCCGGGATGAGTACATCGAGAAGTACCTGAGGGAGAAAGAACTTGACCTCACGGCAACAACCGATGCAGAAAAAGCATACACAGGTGCCGACTTCATCGTCATTGCGGCTCCCACGAACTATGACAGCAGACTCAACTTCTTCGATACGTCCGCTGTCGAGAGCGTCATCGAGACAGCAAGGAAGTACAGCAGCAGTGCTACTCTTGTAATAAAGTCGACGGTTCCAGTCGGCTACACGGCCCAGGTAAGAAAGAAATACGACGACAGGAATATCCTCTTCTCTCCCGAGTTCCTGCGTGAGAGCAAGGCTCTCTACGATAATCTCTATCCGAGCAGAATCATCGTCGGCGCTGACGATGAAATGAAGGAAAGGGCCACTCTCTTCGCGTCCCTTCTCAAAGACGGTGCCGTCAGGGAAGATATTCCCGTCCTCATAATGGGAACGACGGAAGCCGAGGCCGTGAAGCTCTTTGCCAACACTTACCTTGCTCTCCGTGTTTCCTATTTCAACGAGCTCGACACCTATGCCGAGATAAAGGGACTCAGCACGAAGGACATCATCGAAGGGGTATGTCTTGACCCGAGAATCGGGAACCACTACAACAACCCGTCATTCGGCTACGGCGGCTACTGCCTCCCGAAGGACACGAAGCAGCTTCTCGCAAACTACTCAGATGTTCCGGAGAACCTCATCAGGGCAATCGTGGAGTCCAACAGGACGCGTAAGGATTTCATAGCCGACAGGGTTCTCTCGCTCTCGGGTGCGTACGAAAAGAACGAATCATACAACCCCGAGAAGGAAAGGAAGATTACCGTCGGTGTCTACCGCCTCACGATGAAGTCCAATTCCGACAACTTCCGCCAGTCCTCTATCCAGGGCGTCATGAAGAGAATCAAGGCAAAGGGGGCCCAGGTCATCATCTACGAGCCGACACTCCCTGACGGTTCGACATTCTTCGGTTCCCTCGTTGTCAACGACCTCTCCCGTTTCAAGAAGGAGAGCGGGGCCATCATCGCCAACCGCTATGATTCGTCCCTCGACGACGTAAGGGAGAAGGTCTACACAAGAGACCTCTTCCATAAGGACTGATTCCGTTCAAAGACGTTCAACATCTGTATTCGTAATGACCCAATTCTTTTGTTTGCGGCCAATCTGTCATGAATCCTCATCGTTTCGAATATTAAGATTATATGGTTTGTCTTGACTTAATCAAATTTGTGTCAACATAATAAGATGACAAAAAAGAAATAGTCATTAACAGAAAAGTAGTGAATGGAAATCATATGACGCTGGAACAAGAAGTGTATGAGTATATCCTCAATAATTATGAAGAGAACGAGCCTGTCTTCCTTTCGGACCTGGCTATAGACGGTGTAAGAAATGTTTCTCTCCGGCAGCAGCTCAAAAAGCTTGTCGAGGAGGGAAGAATCAGACGTTATGATACCGGTATATACTACATTCCTGGAAAATCATCATTCCGTTCCGGAGGAACGCTGTCCCTCAACGATGTTCTCAGAAAAAAATATCTTACCGATGGCGAAAAACGATGCGGATATGTCGGAGGTATTCTGTTTGCCAATCAGCTCGGGCTTACAACTCAGCTTCCTTCTTCATACGAAGTATCGACAAACAAGGCTACAACAGCCTATCGTGAGACTGAGCTTGCATCTGTCAGGATTATTCTGCGTAAACCTGTCTGCGCTATTGATGAGGATAATTGGTTTATCCTCCAGTTTATGGATCTCTTGAAGGAGATTGATGAAATATCTGAAGTGGAGGGAAGCGAGCTGGTGGATAAGATTACAGTGTACACGAAAAGCAGAGGAATCGTGTTTGGTATGATCAAACCTTATCTCAGGTATTATCCAGACAGGATCTATAGAAATATGTACGAGACGGGGGTTTTAAATGGCTTTTCTGCATGAAAACAAAAGTGATTTTCTCTATTGCATTAATATGGCGTCGCAGAATTTTTCCGTGCTGCCTCATATTGTAGAGAAAGATTATTATGTAACCATGATTCTCAGAGGGTTGGCCGAGCATCTGGACTTTATTGTTTTCAAAGGCGGAACATCGCTCTCAAAATGTCATAAGGTTATTAAACGTTTTTCAGAAGATATAGACATTACAATAGACAACAGATTAAGTCAGGGACAGATGAAGAATCTGAAAAAATGCATAAAGGGAATTGCAGTTGACCTTGGCATGACTATCCCTAATATCGAGGATACGCGCAGCCGGAGAAGCTACAATCGCTACGTCATGCAGTATGATTCTGTTCTGTCCGCTTCCGATGAGATTGTGCAGAACGCTGTCTTGATGGAAACGTCATTTGCTGAAGTATCTTTTCCTACGGTTCCTCTTCTGGTCAGGAGCTATATAGGTGACATAGTGAAAGATGAAGCACCGGACGAGCTGAAGAATTTGCACCTTGATCCATTTGGAATGAAGGTTCAGGGGATAGATAGAACACTTGTTGATAAGGTATATGCAATCTGTGATTATTATCTTCAGAATCGTGTTAGAAAACACTCCCGACACATATACGACATCTATAAGCTTCTGCCGCTTGTACCTATGGATGAGAGTTTCAGGAAACTGGTTCAGGAAGTCCGTGAAGTGAGAAAAATGACGAATATATGTCCTTCTGCGCAGGATGGAGTCAACGTTCCTGCGTTGTTGGATACAATCATAAGTGAAGAGGTTTATCGACAGGATTATGAGGTGGTAACTTCACGTATTCTGGAAGAGAATGTTGATTATGATGCAGCTATTAAATCTGTTGCTGAAATTGCCTCATCCGGAATGTTCCGTTAAAGATTGATTCCAGCTCCTCTTACCGGAGCATCAACATCTCTCCTCCTTATGTCTTTTTTTGAGGTAACGATAAAAAATTATCCACATTAACTCTCATCATGTGGTAAGCTGTCTGATGTGTAAGGATTCTTTGAATCTGTCTAAGGAGGTTAATTTATGAGACTTGAAGGTAAGTGTGCAGTCGTTACCGGTGCAAGTGCCGGTATGGGAAAGGCAATTGTGGCTCTATTTGCAAGGGAAGGAGCCAATGTTGTTGCAGTTGCAAGAAGAAAGGAAAGACTTGAGGAACTCCAGGCTTCCCTTAAGGATGCTCCGGGTAAGGTTGCAATAATGTCCGGTGATGTCTCGAAGAAGGAAGACAACGAGGCGATGATTGATCTCTGTGTTAAGGAATTCGGAAAACTCGACATCCTCGTCAACAACGCCGGTGTCATGGATGACATGGGCCCGGTGGGGGACCTTACAGATGAGAAGTACAACCACGTGATGGCTGTCAACGTTTATGGTCCGATGTGTGCGATGAGAAAGGCCGTACAGGTATTCAAGGCACAGGGCAGGGGCGGCAACATCATCAACGTTGCGTCCATCGGTGCAATGAGAACAGCGGCAGGGGCTGCTTATGTCGCATCAAAGGCTGCAGTGGTTGCAATGACGAAGAACACGGCTTTCATGTATGTTCCAGACAAAATCAGGTGCAATGCAATCGCTCCCGGCGGGATCAACACCGAGATATCATCATCGATGGGAGTTCCCAATATGGCAGGATATGCACGCACAAAGCTTGTCATGGCGACAATCCCGGGAATGGGAGAGCCTGAAGACATCGCAAATGCGGCTCTCTTCCTCGCTTCTGACGAGTCCTCCTTCGTCAACGGAGATGTCCTCGTCGTGGACGGCGGATGGATTGCAGGCTGATAATATTCATCAGCATAATACAGCGGACATCAGAAAAAATGGTGTCCGTTTTTATTTAACTGTTTTAATTACATAAAATTAATGCTCGAAAAGTTGCTCACTTAAAAGTCCGAATATTGTTCACTTGAAAGCTCGAAAGTTGTTCATTTCAGCAAGGATCGTTTTCAGATGTTTGTACTATCTCTTCTTTTGATGTAACATCAGTGACGGAGTAGAATCATGGATGATGAGAAGACAAAACTCAGAGAGCAGATAGTCCGTCTCGACGGAGAAGTGAAGACCGCGGCCAGGGCACAGTGGAATGCATACCTGAGCCTTAACAGCAGGATAAAGACCCTCAAGGTTTTCGACATAATCCTGACTGCCGTATCATCTGTGGGAATCATATCGTTCTTCTTCCACGGCAACCTCCAGATAAACATCATCACGAGTTTCGTCACTCTTGCTTCCCTTACCCTCAACCTCTATACCTCCTACTTCAGGGACGATGACGACAAGACGCTTCATGCCGACGCCGCATCGGAGCTGTGGGCTGTCGAGAAGGGATTCGAGTCACTTCTTACCGATTTCGATTCTCTCTCCCCTGAAGATGTTAGAACGAAAAGAGACACCCTCGTCGGTGATATCGACAGGATAAACAGGGAGTACCTCTGTCTCAACGCAGTCGCCAATCCGAAAAGAAGGAACAGAAAGCAGATGCCATCGGCCGAACATAAATGAGTTCATTTCACTTTCGTCTTCCTGTACTGAAGAGGGGTAACTCCGAATTTCTCCCTGAAGCTCTTCGTGAAGTAGCTTGAAGAAGTGAAGCCTGTGGAGAGGGAAATGCGGGTGACCGAATGGTCTGTCGTTTCAAGAAGTGATGCCGCTCGGGCGAGCCTTTCATCGTTGAGAACTTCCAGAGGGGTCTTTCCGAAGCATGAGGAGAACTTCCGGAAAAGGGAAGTGCGGCTGAGATACGATGCGACCGCTATGTCGTCTACCGTTATCTTTTCGCTGTAGTGACTGTAGATGAAACTGAGGGCCCTTTTCATGTGTTCCTCATTCTGTGCCGACTCACTGACTGTTGTTCTCAGGTCCTTTTCCTTCAGAAATGCAAGAGTTTCGTTCCAGAGTCTGAAAACGTGACTCTTGGCAAAGAGTTCGAAACCCTCTGCATCCGCATCCAGAGAGTAAATGTTCTCCAGCGTTGTGACTATCGCACTGGAACTTTCAATCTTGATTCCCTGGAAATCGAGGGAAAGGAACGGTAGTACGTACTTCTGCCAGACGGGCCCCTTCTCGTCCCAGTCGAGAAGAGTGGGAAGAAAGGAGATTGTGTACAGCACTCCGTTACCGTCACAGGTGTCCTTTATGTAATGCATGCATTCCGGCTTGATGATGATGGCATCGTCCTTTTCAAGATGTATGCTTCTGTCACTGAAGACATAGTCGACTGAACCCGATGTAACGACAGCGTATTCGACTTCCCTGTGCCAGTGCGGAGGAAGGCCAGAGTTCAGAAAATCAGACATTCTTCCCGTCCATATCTCGAGAGGAAATGACGGGTCGGAATAGGAGACTATCTCGCGCCTTGTGCTGTCTAGTTGTATGGGAATCCTCTTTTCCCCGTAATCTTCATCGTACATGGTACTATTTTACCATTAACTGGTCCTTATTTGATAGTTGTATACACATTTATGGAATTAAAATACAAAAAATTAAATCGAGGTGAAAAATGAAAAGTTTGACAATAGTCGGATGCGGCGTCATGGGAAGCCGCCTTATAAACGCAGTAATGAACAGCGGTCTGAAACCCGTAATCGTCGATCTCAACAAAGCCGCCGCAGAACCCTTCATCGAAAGGGGCGCTCTCTATTCTCCGTCTCTTTCGGAAGCAGATTGGACTGACTGCATTCTTCTGAATCTTCCTCATCACGGGATAGCATCGAAGGTCATCACAGCCTGCCCGGAAGAAAAGCTGAAGGGGAGAATGCTTATCGACACGACGACATCGACGATAAGCCAGGTTCTCGACATGGCTGCAATCGCTGCCGAAAGAGATATGCCGTATCTGGATGCGAAGATCATGTGTTACCCGGGAGACATCGCGACACCGACGGGCGGTCTTGTCTATGCCGGAAGCAGGGAAGTCTATGATGCAATGGAATCTCCCGTATTCGAGGCATTCGGGAGACACATATATCTCGGTTCCGACGTGAGAATGGCATCCGTAACGGACACAGGTGTCTGCAATGTCCATTTCGGAGCTATCGGGTCACTTCTGGAAGCTGCGGCATTCTGCCTCAGGAGCGGCTGTGACATCGAGACATTCATCGATCAGATCCGCACATTCCTTCCTCTCATGTTCGAAGGAAACCTCAGGGCATTTGCCAGGGAACTGAAGGACTATGACGGAAATTTCAGCGATGCCAGTGAGTGCACGCTCGCGATAGAGGCACAGGCAACACAGACTCTGAGCTCTGCTATAAAGGACAGCGGTGTAAAGACTCCTGTCGGCGATACTCTCTATTCGCTTTTCTCCTCAGCTGTCGAAGCCGGGGACGGTAAGAAGAACGTCGTATCTGTAATCAACCAGCTTATGAAGTAAACACCGATGGATAAGGTGATTATGGTCCTCATGATGGCTTATGCCCTCATGGGGGCTTTTGACAGGATAAGAGGCAACAGACTCGGCTACGGAGAGGCATTTGAAGAGGGCTTCAGGTCAATGGGAACGCTGGCCCTGGCCATCGCGGCTGTCTATGCCTCGTCTCCGCTCCTCTCTGAAATCCTGACACCTGTAGCCTCCGTTTTCCTGGAGCCATTCGGGATTGACAGATGTGTGCTTCCCGGTCTTATCCTCTCTTCCGATATGGGAGCATACACTCTCGCTCTCTCGATGACAGATAATGCAGCCAATGCCGCCTTCAGCGGTCTCATCCTCGGCGGAACCATAGGCTCGACCTGGATTTTCACAATCCCTGTTGCTCTTTCCATCATCAGAAAGGAAGACCTGTGTTACCTTTCGTCGGGACTGTTGTGCGGTCTTGTCACCATGCCTGCGGGAATTATCGCGGGCGGGGCTGTGATGCACTTCACTCCTTACAGAATGGAATTCCAGGAGATTGTGCGCTCAACACTTCCTGTGATTGTCCTTTCCGCCATTGTCGGTCTCGGACTCTGGTTCAGGACCGATGGAACCATTAGATTCTTCGCTTTCTTCGGAAAGATCATAACAGCCGCTGTCACTGCACTGACCGCCATAGCCGCATTCGAGGAGATAACGGGAATAACGTTTCCCGTTCTCGATACGCTTGTGAAAGTGGATGACGCGGGGCTTACTGGACTCGACAGGGGACTCGTCGTCTGCGGTCAGGTTTCCCTCGTACTCTCGGGAGCATTTCCGATGGTGAAGTTCATAACGCGCCACTTCTCTCCTGTCCTTTCCCGTTTCGGTACCGGTGTCGGGGTAAACACAGTAGCAGCGTCGGGCTTTCTTTCTTCTGCGGCCAACATAATCCCGATGTATTCCTCTTATCATGATATGGATGAAAAGGGCAGGATACTCAACGCCGCTTTCGCCGCTGCCGGAGCATTCGTCCTGGGAGACCATCTCGGTTTCACGGCCGGCGTCAACCAGAGCATGGTGATACCTCTCATCACTGCAAAACTTACTGCCGGGATATCTGCAGTAATACTTGCGTCCTTCATGTCGCCTCTCCTTATCAGGCGTTGCAGCAAGACCTCATGATTTCCCCGTGATAAGCCTGGGGTAAATTCTTCCCCAGGTTGGGGGAGAATCTCAGGAAAGGCCATTATATTTCAGATAATTACTTTAAGTATAAAAATTTGGTTGTTTTGATCTGATAACCGGCATTATGCAGATAATCTTATGCCGTCTACCAATGCTGAAGACACAGAGAAAAGCTCCTCTGTGCGGGTACGTCATGGATGTTTGAGACTCTTAAGCTCTAATATCCTTTTTTGTTTCTAAGTAAATGTAGTGAACTGATGATGACCAAAAACAGAGAAAAGTGTTAAATATGCGAAAACCTGCCGGGGAGATGGCAGGAATCTCTGATAACGGGAGTTATGTATGAAAAAATCACTGCTGGTGTTAATCACCGTTCTCGTTCTTCTTTTTATGTTTACTTCGTGCGAGCAGGCGCAGCAAGGAGCACAATACAGAACAGTTTCCTTCAGAACAGGAATTGCAGATACCGTTCCATCGCAGAACGTCGCATACGGAGCAAAGGCAACGGCGCCGGACTCATCGTCCCTCTTCAAGGAAGGGTTTGAAATGGACGGATGGACGCTTGACGGTGTCATTTATGATTTCGATTCACCTGTCATAAAGGACATCACACTTGTTGCGAAGTGGGATGTGAAGTGTACTGTCATTTTTCTTGACAGTGATGACCTCTATGAGGAATCCTCGCTCGGCATAGAAGCGCAGATCATCGACTACTATACGAAGGCGAAGAAACCTGAGGATCCGAAAAAAGGCGGCTATACTTTCGAGAAGTGGGTTGATCCCAGTGGTGCCGAGTATAATTTCAACCGTCCGGTGTGGGATACCTGCCTTCAGCTCAGGGCTGTATGGAAAGCGAACGAGTACACTTATAAATATGATGCGAACGGAGCTGATATATCCACTTCTCTGCCTCAGGGCGGAACCTATACATACGGTGACAGCATCACTGTTGCCGGAATTCCGTCATCAAGCGGATTCTCGAAGAAGGGATGCATATTCGAGGGCTGGACAACAGATAAGGAAGGAAAGGGAGATGTGTATACTCCCGGTATGACTGTGAAGGGAGCTGTCGATGGAACCACTCTCTATGCAAAGTGGACAGATCCCGGATATTCCGTCGGTTCAACCGGTCCTACCGGAGGTATAATCATAGCTGTCAGCGGAGAAGCCGGCAATTCATTCAGATATGTTGAAGCTGCTCCCGAAGTACTGGGTTCCTTAGGCTGTTACGGCTATTACAGAGTGCTTACCCAGACGCTTGATGTGAAGAACACTGCCGTCGGCTGTGACGGAGACGACCTCGGAGACGGAAAGACGAATACGACTGCACTTATCGGCAAGATGGGAGATTCGGCGTGCCTGGAGGAGAGCTCAAGAAGTGTGGATGTCGGAGGAGGAACGACAAAGTCCTATGACATCACCGGAGACTATGCCGCACATATGTGCAGAAATCATAAAGTTGAAAATGGTGGCATGACCTACGATGACTGGTATCTTCCATGTCTCTGGGAAGTGTGGAAGTTCTATGATGCAGTCTATGCTGCAACGGGAACCGGTGTTCCCACAGGAAAATACATCACAAGTACGGAAGCTGTCTGTGATGACTATGACAAAGACGGTGAGACGAAGTGCTGGACTGTGGATTTCGTTACCGAGAATAAAGGTTCGAACGGAAGCAGAACCAAGAATGAAGACGCCAAGAGCCAGAGTGGAATAATCTGGCCTGTAAGATACATCTGACCGTCCGCGACTGTTTTCGAATCTCGGATTTTGAGTATAATCAGAGAAAAGGATAAAGGAACTAGATATGTCTCTTGTAAAACTTGAAAATGAATATGTTTCCGCCATTCTTAACACGAAGGCGGGTTATATCGAATCACTTGTCTCCAAGAAGGACGGCAAGGAACACGCATGGCAGTATGACTCTTCTGTCTGGCCGAGAAGAACGGCTGTATGCTTCCCGCTCTGCGGAAAGTGCCGTGATGATAAATTTTCATTCGGCGGCAAGGAGTACGCTTCCCCGAACCACGGCTTCCTGAGAGAGAGGGACCTCAGAATTGTCTCGTCCGACAGCACTCATCTTGTTCTTGAGGACAGCTGGGATGAATCAACGCTTGAGAGGTATCCCTTCAGGTACAGCTACAGAATCGAGTACACCTTGGACGGCGAGAACATTCTTGTCGGCTACAGCGTGAAGAACCTCGGTGATGAGAAGATGTACTATTCGACAGGCTGTCACTATACATATGCACTCCCGAAGAAGCAGGAGGAGAGCTGGGTCTACTTCGAGAAGAGCGAGAAGGCCGGCGCATTCAGCCAGGCTGACGGCTCTGTCAGCGGATGTGCTGTTGACGGCACGAAACTCTCCCTCAAGGGTGTCATCGATTCGTCGTCACTCATCCTCGACCTCAGCACTCTGAAGTCAGGCTGGGTCGGTGTCGGTGACGGAAGCGGCGTCTTTACTCAGATCAAGGGCGAGGGCTTCAGATACCTCATCATCTGGGCTCCGGCCGGTGGCCACAACGACTTCGTGTGCATCGAATTCTGGGACGGCATGGGACAGGTCGAGACAAAGGGCCTGGAACTTGAGGACAAGTGGGCTATCAGGACACTCAAAAAGGGTGAGGAGAGAAGCTATCTCCAGACCATAACTCTGAAGTAAACTTATTTTCAGTCTGATAAAGCGGGGCGGAGACGTCCCGTTTTTGTTTATCTCAAATCTTCTACCTGATTTTGAGACTTAACGCAAAGTTCTGTTCTCTTTTGTCATAAGAGATGTCTGAAAGTAAGACCTCGTTGACCGTATTCTTGAAATGAAGTTTAACTTCGGTTAAAAAGTTACCTTTTTATCGATAGATAATGCTATGATAAGATAAATATGAAATTCAGGAGGAACTCTGATATGAAACAGCTTAACGAGAAAGTTGCAATCGTAACCGGTGCCGGTCAGGGAATCGGAAAGGGAATCGCACTCTGTCTTGCAAAGAGAGGTGTGAAGATTGTCGCTACAGGTAGAAGAATCGAGCCCATCGAACAGACTATTGCCGAGATCAAGGCTTTAGGTGGTGAAGGCTTTGCCATGTCCTGTGACTCTGCAGACCGCCAGAGAGTCGAGGAAGTCGTGAAGGCAACTGTCGAGAAGTACGGCACAGTCGATGTCGTCGTCAACAACGGTCAGGCAATAGTTCCGTCGGCTCCTGTCGAAGATACTACATATGACAACATGCTCAAGGCATGGCAGAGCGGTGTCATCGGATCACTCAATTACATGCAGGCTGCTTTCCCATACATGAAGGCTCAGCATGAGGGAAGAATCATCAACTTCGCATCCGCAACCGGTATGTTCGGAATTGCAGGCCAGCTTGCATACGGCTCGAACAAGGAAGCTCTCAGAGGCCTCACGAAGATTGCTGCAAAGGAATGGGGCCAGTACGGAATCTGCGTAAACGTCGTTCTCCCCGGTGCAGAATCTCCGGCAGCTAAGGCATGGGCAGCAAAGTTCCCCGAGGAATATGCAAAGCAGGTCAACCTCAACCCGATGAAGCGTTTCGGAGATCCCGAGAATGATATAGCTCCGGTAGTCGCATTCCTCTCAGGTCCGGATTCATGCTACTTCTCCGGTCAGAGCGTAATCGTCGACGGCGCAAACAACATAATGCCGTAAGCGCAAACGGCGTCATCAAGGCCCCTGTGGAATCTTTTTCACGGGGGTCTTTTCTTACGTTCCTCCTTTGTTCTATATTCAGTGTCAGTGAGGTGATTATGAGAGTTGACTACAGTGAGATGGTCTCGGTCTTCGAGAGGGTCCTGAACAAGTACGGTATAGAAGGAGAGGACGGAAAGCTGTGCGCACGTCTCTTTGCGGACGCAAGCAGGGACGGTGTGTATTCCCACGGTCTCAACAGGTTCCCCACGTTCATAAATTTCATAGAGAAGGGTCATATCGACGTGACAAAGAGGGCAGTGAAGACACTCTCTCTCGGTTCTCTCGAACGCTGGGACGGTCAGAAGGGACCGGGACCCCTGAATGCGACAATCGCCATGAACAGAGCCATAGAACTTGCGAAGGAACATACGGTGGGTGTCGTAGGACTCAGCAACACCAACCACTGGATGAGAGCCGGGAACTACGGTTTAATGGCAGCCGCTGCAGACTGTATCGGAATAATGTGGACAAATACGATACAGAACATGCCGGCATGGGGAGGAAAGGACAGAAAGATCGGAAACAACCCGATTGTTTTCGCCGTACCTCACGGAGATGACCCGGTTCTACTCGACTGCGCCATGTCGATGTTCTCATACGGAAAGCTCGATAACCTGAGCCGACAGGGAAAGGAGACTCCTGTCGATGCCGGATACGACAGGAACGGAAACGTCACACGTAATCCCGGAGAGGTTGCGGCCTCGATGCAGGTATTCCCGATGGGCTACTGGAAAGGTTCGGGTCTCTCGATTGTCCTTGATCTCATCGCTTCGACTGTTGCCGGAGGAAAGAGCACGAGCGACGTCGGCCTTGATCCCGAGACTGAAGTGTGTCAGTTCTTCATGGCGATAGACCTTTCACGTCTTCCCGACAGAAAGGAGATAGACGAAAGAATCGAGCACACGCTCTGTGATATACGCTCGTCGATTCCGCGTGACCCGTCACATCCTGTCCATGTTCCGGGAGACGGTACGAGGAAGATACGAGAGGACAGCATGAAGAACGGTGTTCTCGTCGACGACGAAATCTGGGCGAAAGTCAAGGCTATGTGATTATTCGATTTCTCCCGAGTACGGAATCGAATCCATCGCCCCTGCCCGTGATACGGCAACAGACGATGCCTTTGTAGCTCTCCTGAGGGACTCTTCGGGAGAGTTTCCTTTCATTATTCCCGAGAGGAAGTAGCCGAGGAACGTGTCACCCGCTGCTGTGGTGTCGACGACGGAAGTCTTCACTATCGCTGTCTTTATGAGGGCAGGTGAGTTCTTGTCCTTAAAGATTGAACCTTCTTCTCCGAGAGTCAGTAGAATCGAGGAAGAGGGATACCTCTCCGAACAGAGCCTGATTATATCATCCCAGGAGCCGGACGAGCCCTTCATGAGCTGCATTATCTCGATTTCATTCACGACGATGAGATCAACGGAGCCGAGATCGAGAGAAAGAAGGCTTTCCTCGAAGGGGGACGGGTTAAGACATATCTTCATCCCTCTTTTCCTTGCCGTGTCCATGATAAGACCGAGATTGTTTATCTCGTTCTGGAGGACAATCCAGTCTCCCTCCCCGAAGCGTGAGAGCACATTTTCGATATAGCCCTCATCGTTCTCCCTGTTTCCGCCGCCGTAGAGGACGATGGAGTTGCGGCCCTTATCATCAAGGAGTATCGTTGCCGTTCCCGTGAAGCTATTCTCCTTCACGGCAATGAGTGATGTGTTGACACCGTACGAAGCAAGAAGGTCCTTTATCCAGAGACCGTCGCTTCCGATGGTCGCGGCAAGATAAGTCTCCGTTCCTGCCTTCGAAAGAGCAACTGCCTGATTGGCTCCCTTTCCTCCTGCCTGAGTCGAGAGTGACAGCGAGGAGATTGTCTCTCCGCATTCTATCCAGTGGGGGAGTCTGAAGCTCCTGTCTATATTGACCGAACCGAAAACAAGTACCGACATATCTTTTCTCCTGCTTTCTGATTATAACGCAAAAAGGAGCCTGCGGAAGAGAAAGTATCCAGGAGAGTGAAAGTACTGCAGGAGTGTATGGGTACACGTAAAACAGCATTTCGGGGTAAATAACTGTTATCATGCTTCGAATTCTTGTTTATTTATTTGGACAAATCTGCTAAAAATAAACAGGAGACATCATATGTTCAGCAGGAATCTCAGATATTACAGGCTCAGAAAGCAGATGACGAAGAAGGAACTTGCATCCAGAGCAGGACTAAGCTCCATGGCTCTCAGTTACTATGAGAAGGGAGAAAGAATGCCTGGAATGGAAACGCTGAAGCGTCTTGCTGCGGTGCTTGACGTGAATGTTTCGGATTTTCTCAGAGCACATGATACAGATCTGACTTTCCGTCATGGAGAATTCCGTAAAAGAGGGGAGCTTACATCCTTTGAGGAAGAATATATAAGAGAGGCAATTGAGGAATACTGCAGCCGCCTTTTTACTGTAATTGAAATCCTCGGTGGTGATCTGATTCCACATTCCCCATCTGCCGGGACACTTACCCTTTCTGATGATTTTGAGGAAGATTCCGCACTTCTGAGAGAACTTCTGGGGTTCCCGTCATCAGGACCTTTGGGAAACATCACAAACCATCTGGAGAACATCGGGATTATCGTAATACCTGTGGAGAAAGCTCCTGCCGGATTCTCCGGCACGAACGGCTTTGTGAATGATATTCCCTACATCGCCGTCAATGATGATATGAGCGGAGAACGTCAGAGGTCAACGATTGGACATGAACTGGCACATCTGTTCTTCTTCTGGCCTGAAAAAACTGACAAGAGAAAGAGGGAGACAACGGCAACTGCCGTCAGCGGAGCATTCCTCTTTCCCTCTGAAGATGCAAAAAGGGAACTCGGACTGAAAAGGAAGAGGGCTTCGTATGATTTGAGCCTTATATCGGAAGAATACGGCATAAGCATGTACCTCCTGATGAAGAGAGCTGAGAAAACGGGAATAATCAATTCCTCCACTGCAAGAAAATTCTATCTTCTGGCAGAATCACTCGGGTGGAATACGAACGAGCCGGAAAGGATTGCCAGAGAGAAGCCTCTGATGCTTGAAAAACTTGTTTTCCGTGCCGTAAGTGAAGGCGAAATAAGCGTACAGAAGGGGGCCGAACTTCTCAGTGAACCCTATTGTGATTTCGCTTCAAGATATTCGTGTTTTGAGGTGTGACATTTGGAATACATATCAAGTGATACGAATCTCTGACTGGACTATCTCTATATTGACGAATTGTCCCTGCCTTTCCTTCTGCCGTTCAGGTATCTGATGTACAGCGAAGACGTTGACGGAGAGCTGGTGTATCCTCCGGGACTGAAGGAAAAGCTTCTCTCTCAGGGACTCATTCCGACAGAACTCTCGGACGGTGAACTCTTATCTGTTGCGGATTATACGGAACGCAACCGACGTCTGACTGTTGAGGACTGCGCAGCACTTGCAATAGCAAAACACCGTAATATTACACTTATTACGGGAGACAGGGCGTTACGGATGATGGCCGAAAAGGAAGGTGTCCGTGTAATCGGTTCAATCGGCGTGCTTGATCTCCTCTATGAAAAGAGATGTATTCCGACTTCTGCGTACAGGAACTGTCTGGAAAAATTCGAAGATATGACAGGAAAAGGGAGAAGACTGCCTCTGGAGGAAATAAGAAAGCGTATTTCGGCTTTGCAGTAAGAATCATCTTAATCTCTTTGCCCTATTGTGCTATTCTCTGGACGTAGTTTGGGGAAGATATCATGAAAACACTCGGTAATATAATATGGCTCCTTTTCGGTGGTCTTGAGACTGCACTTTTATGGTGCATATACGGAATACTCTGGTGCATTACCATAGTCGGCATTCCTCTCGGTCTCCAGTGCTTCAAGTTCGCGAAACTCTCACTCTGGCCCTTCGGTAAGGAAGTCGAATACGGCGGAGGTGTATTCAAACTCATCGTCAACATAATATGGCTTCTGCTGACGGGACTTGAGATGGCACTCGTCTATGTTGTCTGCGGTATTGTATTCTGCGTCACCATCATCGGAATACCGTTTGGACTACAGTACTTCAAACTTGCAGGACTGTCGCTCATGCCTTTCGGCTCGAAGGTTGAGTGACTCGACAGACTTTATAGACTCGACGGACTCGACGGACTCGACAGACTCGACAGACTCGACAGACTCGACAGACTCGACAGACTCGACGGACTCGACGGACTCGACGGACTCGACGGACTCGACGGCGCCTTATCGAGTTCCTGATGTGATTCTGAATATCTAAGGAGAAACAGGTACCAATTGGGGGCAAACCATATCCGCTCTCATTTCTTTCAGATACCATCTTTTCAGGAGGTTGGTATGTCAGTTCCCCTAGATATTCAGAAAATCATAGATGAGCGTACGCCGGAGTCATCGGTAATCGAATACATGAGAGGATTCAATCCGTCATTGCTTGTACGCAAGGTGTGTTCATTTGCAAATGATATCGAAGATAACGGCGCGGGATACATCATAATAGGCGTGGGAGAAAAAGAAGGTCGTCCTGAAGTTCCTGTCAGGGGTCTCATGCAGTGCGAGATTGGTAAAATTCTCCGAGAGCTTCCCCGATTATGTGATTCCATTGAACCATTTTATGAACCAGTGGTCGAAAGTGTCACTTGTCTTGACCTGTCTGACGGGGCGGAGAAGAAGCTTGTCGTCATCTGGGTTCCTAAAGGGTATGACCGACCATACCGAGCTCCGGAGGATGTGACATCAAGACACTCGACAAAGAAAATTTACGTCAGACGGTATTCATCGAGCGTTGTTGCATCCCGTTGCGATGAAATGAGACTGCATAGCGAAAACGTGATCATTCCATATGATGAGAGAATCTGCTTCCAGTCTGATATTGAAGATCTGGACATGAACACAATGAGGAGTTTTCTCAAAGAAACCGGAAGCAAACTGTACAGTGAAGAACAACCTGGAG
>CAZGNN010000005.1:0-22232 GCA_964527335.1 uncultured Spirochaetaceae bacterium
TGAGTGCCTCTTCGTCGACTCTTATTCCCATACTGGAGAGTTCGAGGCTGCTCGAACGTACCCTGTCCCATACGATGATGTCACCGTTGAGGCCGTGTCTGCCGCCTTCTGTCTCCGTTGACCAGTCATCGTAGTCGGGAGCACGACCCGAGTGCGGCGGGTTGCCGTATCCGATGCCGATAAGGAAGATTGCGCCGTACTTCCTTGCTGCTGCCTTCTCCCTCTCCTCGGGTGTGAGATCGGGGTATTCTTCCTTCAGCGTCTCGCTGTGGACGAATGTGATTTCCTCGGGGAGGTAGTCATCAAGCTCGGGATAGAGCTCCTCGACCGTGAATGCAGTTCTCTTGAGAGCGCCGTATATTGTCCTTACGGTTTCCTTGAGGTACTCGAGGTTCCTCTCGCCCTCTCCCATGACCTTCTCCCAGTCCCACTGGTCGACGTAGATTGAATGTATTGCATCTATGTCATCATCGGGTCTGAGTGCGTTCATATCCGTATAGAGTCCGAGCCCAACGGGGTACTTCAGCTCCGCAAGCGCCATTCTCTTCCACTTTGCAAGGGACTGGACGATTTCCATCTTCTTCTCTCCCATGTTCTTCACGGGGAAGGAGACGGGTCTCTCGACGCCGTTGAGGTCGTCGTTTATACCGCTTCCGCTCTCGACGAAGAGAGGGGATGTGACTCTTCTCAGTCTCAGTGCTGCACTGAGCTCCTTCTCGAATGTGTCCTTCACTGCCTTGATGGCACGCTCCGTCTCATGAAGGTTCAGGACGGGTGTGTAGTTTTCAGGGAACTGACTCATAAATTTTATCCTTCTTTGTAGTAGATTTGCTTTCTTACGTTCTCTGCCGTTTCGTTTCCGCAGAGGAGCGAGAGGAGCGTGATACCCGTGTCGAATGCCCAGCCTGCAGACTTACCAGTGACGATGTTGCCGCTGACGACAACGCCGTCTGAAGAGAAATCGAAACCGGGCCAGTAGCTCTCGCATCCGGGAAATACTGTAGCCTTTCTGCCTTCGAGGAGCCCCAGCGGCCCCAGTACGACAGCGGGGGATGCGCATATCGCACCGACAAGCGAAAGGTTCTCGTTTGTCTTTGTAACGAGTCTCCTCACCAGTACGCTCCTGTAGAGGTTTGATGCTCCCGGCATTCCTCCGGGAAGGAAGACAAGGTCGAAGGCTCTCTCGAGAGTCTTCTCCGAGAGGACTTCGTCGGCCGTGATCTTCACGCCGTGGGATGATTCGACAGTCCTCTCTCCCACAGCGAGGAAAGAGGTCTTCACACCTCCCCTTTTCAGCGTGTCGTAGACACAGAGCGCCTCGCACTCCTCAAATCCGGGTGCAAGCAGTATGACAGCTTCCTTCATAGAATATCCTCCCCGCCCCGTCTCTTGCTTTCTCTCAGGATTTCGGCGGCGTGCATCATGATTCTCTCGGTCTCCTCCCAGCCGATGCATGCATCGGTTACGGAGACACCGTACTTAAGCTGTGACAGATCTGACGGAATCTTCTGATTTCCTTCCTCGAGATTGCTCTCGAGCATGAAGCCCTTTATCGAGGTGTTGCCCCAGGCCTTCTGGTCGATGATTGACCTCAGAACCCTCTTCTGTCTCGTGTAGTCCTTGTTGGAGTTGGCGTGGGAGCAGTCGATGACGATTCTCGGCTCCAGTCCCGCCTTTCTCATGTCGCTCTCGGCGCTCTCGACATCGTTCTCGTGATAGTTCGGACCGTGGACACCGCCACGGAGGATTATATGGGTGTAGGGATTACCCTTCGTCATGTAGCGTGCAATCATGCCGTCGCGCTGGACACCTATGAATGCGGCACCCGCCATTGCGCTCTTCGCCGCATTGATTGCAGCGCTGTAGTCTCCCGATGTGGAATTCTTGAATCCCACCGGAACCGACAATCCTGATGATATTGCCCTGTGCGTCTGGCTCTCCGTCGTGCGTGCCCCTATACTCGACCAGCTCATGAGCTCGTCGGTGTACTGGGGAACAATAGGATCGAGAACCTCGCATCCGACAGGAAGTCCTATGCGGGTTATCTCGAGAAGGAGACGCCGGCAGATTTCGAGTCCCTTTCCTATGTCATAGGACTCGTCCATGTACGGGTCGATTATGAGGCCCTTCCAGCCCAGGGCCGTTCTCGGCTTCTCGAAGTATGTGCGCATGACGACGAAGAATTCGTCACTCACCTCTTCGCTGAGTTTCTTCAGCCTCTTCGCGTATTCGACTGCGGCCTCGGGGTCGTGGATGGAACAGGGACCGACGATGGCGAGCATCCTCTCATCGCGTCCCGTGATTATGTTGATTACGTTCTCACGGAAAGTGCAGATTCTCTTTCTGTCCTCTTCAAGGAGTGGAAAGAGAGCTCCGAGTTCCTCGGGGCTCTTTATGCTCTTTATGTTTTCAATCCGTAAGTCCTGCGTTATGTACTGCATACGTTATTTTACAGTAAATGCGTCCTTCGTGTCTTCCCCGTTTATGGTTCTTGAAGACTTTCTTCCTTCCGGTTTGATTTCTCCGGCAAGCGTGAGGCTGCGCTTCGTGAGTGTCGGTCCGACAAGCTCGTAGACGAGAACAGCAAAGAGGACGACGCTTCTCACGACGGCACCGTCGGAGAGGTTGGCAGCCGTAAGCGCCATACCGAGTGCGACACCTGCCTGAGGAAGAAGCGTGATACCCAGGTGCTTCTGGATGTTCTCGCTTGTATGCTCCATCTTGCAGGAAAGGTAGGCTCCGCTGATTTTACCCGCACTTCTCGAGATGATGAAGATCACACCGATGAGGATTACCGTCGGGTTCATGAGAATCGAGAGGTTGAGCTCTGCTCCGCTGAGGACGAAGAAGAGCATGTTGAGAGGTGCAGTCCATCTCTCTACCCTGTCCATGAGTTCGAGGCTCGTCTCGCAGATGTTGCAGAATACCGTTCCGGTAATCATGAGTACAAGCAGAAGCGAGAAGCGGAGTGTCACTACGCCGCCGATGTTGAATTCCTTGTCGGAGAAGCCGACGAGGAAGAACACGAATGCGACAGCAAGGGCAAGACGCTTGCTTCTCGAGTGGAAGAATCTCTCGAGGATGTTCAGGAGCCATCCAGCGACAGCACCGAGAACGAACGAGAGTCCGATTTCAAGCACGGGTTCCACAAGAATCGTGACGATGCTTGCCGTTCCTGTCTCGAGTGCCGATGCGATACCGAATGAAACGGAGAAGAGAACAAGGCCGACAGCGTCATCGATGGCGACGACCATCAGGAGGAGCTTCGTGAGAGGTCCCTCGGCCTTGTACTGTCTGACGACCATCAGCGTAGCGGCGGGAGCCGTAGCTGCGGCGATTGCGCCGAGCGTGATTGCCGACGAAAGCGAGAGTACGGACGGTGCGATGAAGTGGAGTGCACAGAGTGCGATATCGACGACGATTGTCGTGATTACGGCCTGGAGAATGCCGACGGTGATTGCCGCGCGTCCCATGCTCTCGAGGTCCTTGAGCCTGAATTCGTTGCCGATGGCGAATGCGATGAATCCGAGGGCAGTCTGGCTGATGATATCGAACGAATTGACTGCCTCAAGGCTGTTGAATCCCAGCCCTTCTATTCCAAGTCTGCCGATGAAGTACGGCCCGATCAGAAGTCCTGCGACAAGGTAAGCCGTGACAGCAGGAAGATTCACCTTCTTTGCAAGTCTGCTCATGAGAAGGCCTGCAATCATGGCAAAGGATAATGTAATGAGAATTGTATCCATATTAAACCTCTAAAATAAAATACCAATGGTGTATTTTAAACATTTATTGTTTATGAGCAAGTCAGTTACACGTTAAATATTGAGAAATTATGACGATTTTTCCCGTTCCTTCCCCTTTTCCCTGTCCATGCTCTTCTCCACAGTCGGGAAAGATGGGAAGAAAAGACATTCTCCGGACATAACCCGGAAATCACGGAGACAGAAACAGCCCCCGGACCGGAAATCTGAAACCGGAGAATCTCCGGCACTCATAAGGCATGAGCGGTGATGCTGCAAAATACTGGAAACGGACACTGAAAAAGCACCCCTTATCCGGAGTGCCTGTCCCAAGCCGATATATATTGTCTAACAGACAAACTTCAGGTACTGAAGATACTTCGTGTTATTGGTTTCCGAAACGCGCTCGGAGAATTTCCTGTAGCCGCAGATATCTTCATAGAAGTGAGCAAGGTGGCGGTTATCAAGAGAATCGAGATAGACAACTCCCCCGCCGACTCTGTACTGGATGTCCTTGAGGATTGAGTCGACGCAGTCCATCAGATCCGTTCCCGTTATGCGGTTCTCTTCTCCGAGAGCAAAGTTCTTTCCCAGCTGAGCCAGAAGGAATGCCGACATTAGGTAGGAGTTTGTATTCTTATCGAGACTGCCGTACCTCTCGAGCCTTCGTCTGGTTGTATTGCTCAGGCCATCGGCAGGAATATAGAGCACCTTGTGAGTCAAAGTGAAGTAGCCGAGAATTTCTCCTGACTCCTTGTCAAAGACAAGGTATGTGATTGACATTCTCTTCTTTGCGAAATCAATCGCCTTATATTGAAGGAAGTTCTGAATGTCTATATTCATAGCACATGAGAAAGAAGTAAGGTCTGCCGCTACTCTGTCTTCGCCGTCTTCTCTGATGAGATCCAGAATATTGTCAATTCTGTACTTCATTTGCAGCTTCCCTTCTTTTACGGCGAAGTTCGGACATCCTTCTTCTTTCTTCAGGGGTTACGTAGCTGATATCAGCATTACCAAGCCTTTTCCACTCATAACTTCCGTCAGCCTTATCCATGTGATCCACATACTCCTCGAGGAAGTGTGGATTGTTGATCACTATCTTGTCAAAAATACTGCAAGTAGGCATAGTCTTTGCCTCCTGTACTAAGCATTTCACCTGTCTGTAATTAGTATGCAACAGAAATTACGAACCGGCAAGTGTCCGAACGGCCCTGTCATTCATAAAGACAGAAAAGACTGCATGAATGCAAAAGACCTTTCTTTTTTCCTTTTCACCCTGAATTTGTATGCTATCATGAGAAAAAAGGAGCAAAGGGATGAAACTGGAAGAACAGATACTGGAAAATTTAAAGGACGCGGACATCAAAGCAGAAAGCACTCTCGACTTCATACCTGTGACGGAAAACGGAAGAGTCGGTTACAAAAAGCTGCAGATCAGCATAACGCAAATCTGCGGAGTGGATACGGAGAGAGTTCTCTGTACGAAAAAAGAAAAGGCACGTTTCATTAAGGATATCGAAGAAATCACAGAAGACAGCACATTCAGCTGCGGCGACTATAACGATTACACATGCGTCAAGTACCGCATACTCGACAGGAACGGGGAAGAAGTCATCAGCGATATGGACTTCACCTACAACTGGTTCAGAGACGCATGGGAGAAGAACGACATGTTTTCTCCCTGGGATGATACGGAACGGTTCAAAGAGAGGCTCACCTATTTCCTTGCAAAGAATATGGAGCTGCAGCTCAAGAAATATCCGTTCGCCTATTCCGGGGTATATCAGGAATGCTACCCCGAGGATGACGAGTGCTACTTCCTCCTGAAAATCGGACTCGGGGAAGATGGAGTCTACTGCGAAAAGGACATAACCGACATCATCAGGACCATCCCGATCGGCTTTGTTGATGGATTCCTCTTCGAGACTGTCGTCGAAAAGGACGGCAAGACGCTGGACACTGATGATTTCAGCTTCAGTTTCTCGACAGGAGAATGGGAGAGACTCACAGGAGAGGAAGTGGAAGAGGAAGAAGACGACGAATAAAAAACAAAAAAATAATTCTTTACAACTCAAAGAAAGTCGGCTTAAGATATAGTCAGAAATAAGAAATGGTCGTTTCATAATAGACACAGGGCTGAGGGCAAGTTCCCGGGAGGGATTCAATATCAGCCCTGTTTTTTTTTGCTCCTGCCTGACGACGAAAAAAAATGAAAATAATTCTTTACAGCTCAAAGAATGTCCGGTACTATATAGTCAGATAGAGAAAGAGTTAGACATTAGATAGACACAGGGCTGAGGGTCATTCCCGGGAGGGGTTCAATATCAGCTCTGTTTTTTTGTGCCACACTCCCCCTGACGACGAAAAAAAATGAAAATAATTCTTTACAACACAATGAATGTCCTCTAACATATAGTTAGTAAAGAAAACTGTTCGAAATCAGATAGACGCAGGGCTGAGGGTCATTCCCGGGAGGGGTTCAATATCAGCTCTGTTTTTTTGTGGCCATTTCCACAAAGTCAAAGTCCTTATCAAAATATTTCCTTACAGAGAAAGAATAATCACCCTATCATATGTATACTTCCATTGGCCGGAATGTAGTAGTGAGAAAGAGCCCGGGATTCCGGGCTCTCTTATGTCAGTTGCTCCTGGGGAGCTTGAAGTTGAATGTCTTCTCCGCAACGGCATCTTTATCCTTTGCATATTTTGCCAGGTAGCCTGATATCACGACATCACCTGTCTTCGTGTCGAGGGTGAAGTCGTAGAAGTAACCCGGACTCTCCATATTGAGAAGTGCATTGTTCTTCTTGTGGTATGCAGCCATGTTGAGTTCGCCAAGTGTCTCAGAGAGATGGTACTCGACATTTCCTATGTGGTTATGGCCCGAGAGGATGAGTCCCACGTTGTTCTCGCTCATGATTCTGTAGAGTCTGTTCGTCTCCTGGCTGCTGAGGCCGAAGAGGACAAGCGTCGGTCCGAGTGTGTTTCCCGTAGCTACGTTCTCGTGGGTGATAATCATCCTGTAACGTGCTTTCTCCTTCTTCAAAGCCTCCTCGAGGTACTCGAACTCCTTGTTGGTAATACAGTCGTAAGAGTTATCGAGCTTGTAGATGGCAAGAAGCGGAGTCTTTCCGTCTTCTAAGGTTCCGTAGTAGTAGCAGCCTGCTGTCTCATACTCCACATCTCCGCCATCCCATCTTGAATCAACGGAATGCCTGTCATGGTTACCTACACAGGTTGTGAAGAACGTTTCTGATGTACGTTTCTTGACTTCATCAACAAAGTTCAGTGCATTATCAACAAAAACACCGGTATCTGTAAGGTCACCGAGAGAAATAGCAAACGGATAGCGAGTGGTTCTGTTGTCCAAGAAGCTGTAGTAGTTTTCGTTGTACCACTCGCAGTTCTCCCTGTCGAAGTGGTTGTCCGTAGTGACGGAGAACGAGATTTTATCACCTTCTGTGATTGTATCTTCACTTATCCAGGTCTCTTTCAAGAACGGGTTCGATGTGAACTGGAAAGGATTGAATACCGGAGCCGAGCATGATGTGATGCAGAGCACCGCGATTAAGAGTACGAATACTAACTTTCTCATAATACCCTCCTGTAGCCGACTCTTGCCCTTCCGGAATAGAAGATGCGGTAAGGATCAATCAGCATCTCGCATGACGTGAGAGCGACATCGAGCGTGACTGTGTCAACGTCCGTGATATTGTACCCGAGAGATATCCCCAGAGCCTCCTTCGGGTTCCACTCTCGTTCGAAGCGGTAGTTGTTCTCGAGGAAAAGGTATGCAGAGAATCTGTCCCCCCTGTAGCCCATTCTCAGTCTCATGAGCTTCGTGAGCATGAAGAGAGGCTCTTTTGTGTACTGCGAATACGAGAGATTGGCAGAGGCGCCGAGACCGACGTTGAGAAAAAGGCCCCACTTCTCGAGGTTCACGATGAACATGTAGCCGAGAGCCGAATAGCCGCCTTCGGTGAAGACATAGCGTGACGTCAGGTCTACCTGATGGTTCCAGATTCCCTCGTCGTAGTTGTACTGGGCATAGCCCGTGACTGTCTTCTCGTACTTGTAGTCAAGGTAGAAGGAGAACCTGTCGAGCGTATATGTAACATCAACGAAAGGCTTCACGAAGCCGTCCTGTGTGTTGTTGTATGCGCCTCCGGTTCCCACCTCTATACTCTGGGAAGAGTACAGCGACAGTGCAGTCAGCAGAAGCAGAAGTATAAGAAAAGTTTTTTTCATGGCTCCATTATCCTCACATGAGAAGAAAAATCACCATAGACAGACGGAAATTGACAAAAGTTTTCTTTTTTTCTTCCTCTCCGGGCTACTTTATCCCCATGTGCTACAACTACCAGCTGATGTGTATTCTGAAAAGTCCCAAGACATATATAGAGGAGACAATACCCTCCTCATCTTTCACCTCTGCCCTCTTCACCCTTGTCAGGGAGAAGAAGATTGACTCATCCGTCTTCCTCGTCTACTGCCGGAGGACGAAGGGTGACCTGCAGCTGATGGGGTCCTACGACGGTCTCACCGTCATATGTTTCCGCGGCATGAGGTTCACACATATCCTGAGGACCACCGAAGACAAGGACTACGCCTACTACCCCGACGGCTTCAGACGTGTATACATCAGATGACACTTTCCTGGAAGAAAAATCATTTTCCTTCTTTCCGCTCTGTGTCACTTTCCCGTAGAATCGTAATCGGAGGCAGAACATGAACTACACATCCCTTAAAGATACGGTAACTCTCCCGAACGGAGTGAGGATCCCCGTCATCGGCTTCGGCACCTGGCAGTCCCCTTCGGGTGAGACTGCATACAACGCAGTCCTAAGTGCACTGAGGTGCGGCTACAGGCATATAGATACCGCAACGGCATACGGCAACGAGGAGAGTGTCGGAAAGGCAATCGCCGACTATCTCAGGGAAAGCGGAGAGAAGAGGGAGAATCTCTTCATCACGACAAAGCTCGCGAATCCCGACCACGGATACGAAAGGGCAAGAAAGGCAATCGACAAATCTCTCGAGGCTCTCGGACTCGACTACATCGACCTCTATCTCATCCACTGGCCGAACCCCATCGCATTCCGATCCGACTGGAAGAATATAGACAAGGAATGCTGGAAGGCAATGGAGGAAGCATACAGGGCCGGTAAGATAAGGGCTCTGGGGCTCTCGAACTTCTGGCCGCATCACATCGACAACATCCTCGAGGATGCGGAAATCCTCCCCGTTGTCGACCAGATCAAGTTCTGTCCGGGAATCAACCAGAAGAAGGTTGCCGACTATGCAAGAGCGAAGAACATGGTTCTCGAAGCCTACTCCCCGATGGGAACAGGCGGAATGTTCAAAAATGAGACGATGATTGAACTCAGTGCAAAATACGGACGGACAATAGCCCAGCTCTGCATACGCTACGCCCTCCAGTCAGGATACATCCCGCTCCCGAAGAGCGTCACACCGGAGAGAATCGAGGAGAACACACACGTCTTCGACTTCGAGATAGCTCCGGAAGATATGGCTGTGATCGAAACTGTCAATCCCGAGGGAATAGTCCCCGCAAGGAACCCAGACGAAACGACGTTCTAAAGGTCGAGGCCGAAGGAAATCAGAATACCCCAGTGGAAGAGAAATCTGTCCATTGGGGATTTTTCTTTCTCTCCCCTTCCCTCAGATACATTCCTGTACAGGGAGACGAAGTCACCGGTGACGAACGAGACGCCGAGAGTCGGAATGACGGAAACGGAGACATCGGAGAACGAGAGAAGCCCATCCGGTATGATTCTCACTCCCGTCTCTGCGTCGATGACAAACGAGTAATCAGCACCGTCCGAGACGTATGGCAGAGAAGGAACTGACGATGACGGCATCATATTTCTCAGTTCCGTCACATTCCATTTCATGTAGCCGAGAGAAACGGAGACGTACGGTCTCACCCAGCCGGAGAGGAGAGAGAAAGAGTAAGAGAGACCGGCTGTGTTCATCACATAGCCCTGCTTTATTCTGCCATCAGTCTGCGGATTATACGTGCTGTCCCTCTCCCAGCTTATGGGGTAGCCTGCGATGTATCTGTTACGAAAAAGAAAAGAAAGACTTCCGGAGAGAGGTATCTCGACGTCCTGTTCCTGGAACATTATACCGACAAGACGAGAAAAACCCGTCGTGAAGAGAATGTCGCTCTCCTCCCATCCGGAAGAAACAAAGAATTCCAGGGGATGGAAAGTGAGAATACCGTAGCCGAAATGATTTTCAAGCTCCGTCATATACGACGCAGAGAAGAAGCCATAGTCGAACGAGAGCCCCGCATAAGGCCCTCTCACGTACTCCGTATAGAGCGCCATCGTATCTGAAGAGGAAAGATTTCTTCTCCATCTCCATCCCGAGAAGACCGAGAACACATCCTTTCCGTTCTTCACCGCAGAGAGAGAAAGCGACACATCAGCGTCCGCTTCGAAACCGCAGGCATACCTCCCATTTGTTTCAAGTGACACGGAGAAGAAAGAGAACGGAGAGTATGACACCTTCCCTTCAAGTTCCATGAGGGGATGTATCCTCATATCAGCATAGTCATAATCAAGCTCGAGTGTACGGACTCCGGAGACGGTATGGAACGCGTTCTGCACCCACGCCTGAGAGAGGTTCCCCGAGAGTATAATTCCCGCTTCTGGAATGAGCGAGAACGAGAAAGGAGACACATCACAGAGCACGTCATAGCCGGCAGAAAGGGTAACGGTATCGAGACGGCCGCTGTAGAAATGACTGCTGTCGCTGTCCTCTACTGCAGAGTCTTTTACACTCCATCCGGTCTTCCAGCCTCTGTTCGTGTAGCCGGAAATGTCAGCCGAAACATGCCAGTTCTCCCATTCAGCCCTCACGCATTCCAGAAACGAGAGGTTATCGTCATCGTTGCGGCTGAGGCCGAAGGAATACTTGTCGTTACCGAATGAGAGAGAAATGTCACCTGCAGCAACGGCAGATGACATCATAAGTACAATCAGTATGAATGAAATTCCCTTCTTCACCCGGACATTGTAGCATGGGAGAAGAAGACAATGGGGTTAAATATCGAAACCGAAGTTGATTGTGAGGCCCCAGCGGAAGATGAAGTTGTCCTTCCATGTCGATGTATAGTCCCAGCTTGTAATCTTGTCCTCGGTAACCTGTCTGTAGCCCTTCACGAAGTCACCAGTCACGTACGAGAGACCGCCGTAGAGAGAAAGCGTGAGAGATGTCGAGTTGAAGGAAACAAGCCCCTCCGGAATGAGAGTGAGACCTGCTTCAAGGTCGACAACAAACGAGTGATCGTAGCCCTCGCCTCCTTCATGACGCATGCTCCAGCTCTTCGACGGATTCTCGGCAAAATCAAGCATGTTGGTAAGCGACGTGAAATCCCAGCGCATGTAACCTAGAGAGACGGCAGCATACGGAGCAACCCAGTTCTTCAATGCCTCTATAGGATAGGAGAACTCCACTCCGAGAGTGTCCATCACATGTCCCATCTTGAGTCTGATTTCAAGGCTCGGATCTTTTACGAGTTCACCTTTCCTGTCAGTCGGATACCCTGCGACATACCTGTTCTTGAGAACGATTGACCAGTTGTCGTTGATGGGCCAGTTGAGTTCCTGATCCTGGAACCTTATTCCTATCATATTGGCAAAGCCCATCGAAAGGTAGAAGTTGTTCTCCTGCCATGTTGTCGGGTGGAAGAAGCTCATGACGTCAACGGAGAATACGGCATAGCCGAAATGGTTGGTGAGCTCCGTGAAATAGTCGAGCGTGAAGAGGCCCGTGTTTATCCTGTAAGCGGCATAAGGACCGTTGATGTACCTTGAGTAGAGTTCCATCGTGTCGGAAGAGTTGTGTTCCTGTGTCCAGTTCCAGCCGAACGTGAGTCCCAGCACCTCGCTGTAGTCGTTCTGGAGGGTCAGCGTTGCAGTGACCTTCTCCGTCGATTCGAAGCCGAATGCGTATGACGCCGATGCACCTACGACAAGTGAGAGCTTCGTGGACTTGAGGGAACAGATGTTGTAGTAGAGATTCGTGTTCGCACCGAGGTAGTAATGGAACCTGACATCCTCATAGTCATACGGGAGATCGACTCTGTGCATTCCGAAGAGTTTGTGAATCATGTTCTGAAGATAGACGTATCCTGTGTAGCCGGAGAGGAAGAAGCCTGTCTCGGGAGAAACAGTCACAGCAAACATGTCACTGAGGCCGAACGAATAGTTCAGACCTGCGATTATCTCGGTGACATCGAGTCTTCCGTGGTAGAAATTCTCTTCATTCCAGTCGCGGACTGATGAATCACGGATATCCCAGCCCTTTTTCCAGCCGCGGTTGGTGATGCCGTTGAGGTTGGCCTTCACATACCATCTCTCTCCCGCGAGAGATACATGCTCGGAGTACGAGAGCTGGTCATCGTCGTTGCGGCTGAGACCGTATGCGTACTTGTCGTTTCCGATACCGAGCTTTACGGAACTCAGGGCCCAGGGATTCGTATTTCCGGAGGCATAGAGAGAGAAGCCGAGAACAAGAATTGCAGATAATACAAGGAGTGTCTTCTTCATGACGCCTAGTTTAGCAGTATCGGGGGATTTGAAAAAGCATGGAGAGGTTAATTCCATGCGGAAAAAGACTTTTCAGGATGGAAGAACGGCGGCCTTCCGGTCGCCGCTCTTCTCCGTATCACCCTTTGTGTTATTCTCTTCCTACTCTTCCGGAGGATATATCTCGATTTCGACGTCGCCGAGAGGATAACTCATGCAGGGATGTATCCAGCCGAACTTCCTGTCAGCTGCCCTTCTGCCGTCCTTATCTTCGGGAATATATACGTCGCCGGAGATGAGACGCGAGTGGCACCAGCCGCATTCGCCGCTTCTGCAGTGAGACGGGGCCTTGATGCCTTCCCTCTCGAGTGCCCAGAGAAGAGGCTCGGTGGAGTGTGCCTTCACCTTCTGCTTCTCCCCCCTGATCACAACCGTAAGGTCATAGATTATATCGTCCCTGTCACGGAGTGCAGAGTCGCCGCTGAGCTCCATTCTCACAAAGCGCTTTCTGAGTCCGAGCTTCTCCATCTCTCCCTTCTCGTAGGAATAGAGAGCGCCGGGTCCGCACATGAAGACGGAGTATTCACCTTCGGGAGCATACTTTCTTATAAGCTCGGCAGATACGAAGCCGTGCTCGAAGCCTTCCTTCTCCTCATCCGAGAGGATATGGACAACCTTAACCTTTCCCTTCGATCCGGAAGCGATTTTCTCGATTTCGTCCTTAAGAAGTATATTGTCACTTGTGCGGCTTCCGTAGAGTATCGTCAGGGAGAAATCCTCGAGGCCGTCCCTTATGGCTCCCGCCATGGAAACAAACGGAGTTATGCCGGAGCCGCCGGCAACTGCGACGACAGAGCTGCTGTCCCTGAGGTCCTGATGGTAGAACTCTCCAAGAGGTCCGCTGAGCTTTACCGATGTCCCCACAGTCCAGTTATCGAGGATGTAGCGGCTTGCAAAGCCGTCCCTTGTCTCCTTGACGGTGAGCGTATAGCTTCCCTCCAGCGCATCCTTCGGAGACGACGCTATCGTATAGGGCTTGTTGAGGCGAGCCTTTCCGATTTCAAGAGAGACAGAGACATACTGACCTGCCCTGAAGAAGGCAAGACTTTTCGTTCCCTTCTCCTCATCCGGAACGAGAGTGAAGCTCTTTGCCCCGTTATGCTGCGTGACGGAGGCAATCTTTGTCCACTGGACGGAAGGATGAAGTTCCGATGCGAGGATGTTCGCAGAGAATACCGACTGCGGCATCGTGTCGGGGGCGGCGTCAATGGCCTTGAGTCTTGTCTTCACTTCGCCAAGGAACGGGAACGGGGTGAGTCCCCTGAGTCCTTTTCTGGAATAGCTGTATTTCCTGCCCATCTTACTTTCCCTCCTTTTCCATCTCTTCGAAGAAGTATCTTGCCTCCTCCGCTCCGGAGAGGTAGGCCTGCGAGTAGCCGTCCATCTGGGTACCGTGGCCGCCGACGAATCTGAGGCCCTTTACCGTATAGTCTTCCTTATGCGCACACTGCACACGGGGGAACATGCCGTCCCATCCTGCCGGGATATAACCGTAGACATCGCCGTTCGGTGTTCCGAGATAGCGTGCCCATGTTACGGGAGATGCAACGACGATTTCCTCGATGTGGCTTCTGAGGTCACAGCCCGTGACTTCCTCGTAGCGCTCGACGCACTCCCTTGCTATGCGGTCCTTGACGCGGAAGTAGTCTTCCTTCTTAACGTCCCTGAAGGGGTCTCCCGTATAGAACTTGGAGAACTGGATGAATGCGCGGTTCTCGCCGGCTGCATCGGGAAGAGCATTCGTCAGAACCGTGCATGTGATATCCTTATGGGTATCGAGTGAGGAGGACGAAAGGAACTGCTCGTGGTTATTCGGGTTATAGCGCATGAACGTGTCGTAGTTCCTGAGTCCTATCTCTTCCGCCGATGCATCGAGTCCGAGATAGACAGTGAAGCATGACTGGGCAAGCCGTTGTGCATTCATCTTCTTCCTGTCGTAGACGGGAACCTCCTTCTCGTCGACCATGCGGTCGAATACGACATGCGGCATCAGATTCGATATGACATAGGAACACGGGATGAATTCGCCGCCTTTGAGTGTGACGCCCTTCACCTCGCCCTTTTCGATGTTGATTCTTTCGACAGTCGTGTTGTACCAGATATCACCGCCCTTCTCCCTTATCTTCCGGTCGAATGCGAGTGATATCTCATGGGAGCGGTTCTTCGCGAACCACGGTTTCTGCGTCAGGTATACATACGTCATGAACGTGTACGGGGCAAAGCTCATCTCCGTCGAGTCCGCAGAGACATAGGTCCAGTAGCTTTCGAATATGTTCCTTGCCTTCTCCGGTACTCCTATGCGTCTCAGCATCTCCTCGCAGGGCATCGGAACGAGACACATGAGGTCGTAGTACTTCAGCATCATCTTCACCTTCTCGAGGCCCTCGGGTTCGTTGTGTCTCTCGTAGAGCCATTCGACTCCGTCGACAAGCATCCTTCCGAGCTCCATGACGGTTGTCATGCTCTCCCTCGATCCCGGTACTGCCTTCTCCATCGCATCGATGAATGCGTTGACTCCTGCCGGCATCGATACACGGAATCCGCCTTCGTCCGTCGCAATTGCGGAGAAGCTCTCGTTGACTGCACACCACTCGACATCGAGCTTGTAGTCATCCTCAAGAAGCTGCCTTACAGCTCCCCTCTTTCCTTCACCTTCTCCGGTTCCCATCTGGCAGAGTTCATGAAGCGTTGCCTCGAACTCGTAGTTTCCCCTTACGAAGCTTGTCGCACATCCTCCGGGAAGATTATGCTTCTCGAGGACGAGGACCTTCTTACCCTTCCCTGCCAGCCAGAGTGCGGCGGAGAGACCTCCGTTACCCGCGCCGACAACGATTACGTCATACTTACTCACCGGTATGTTCCTCCATTTGTGGTATAACCACAGATTAGTCTATTGCCCATCAGAGCAGGCTGCAATAAGAAGTTACAGAGTTTACACAAGACTCTGGTCATAAAATTTTAAACCACACTTGCGTTCTGCCGTAACTCGGGTTAGACTTTTGAGAAATGAGGAGGAAAGAAGGATGTCAGGAAAGGAAAGCCTCAAATCCCGCTTTATAGAAGTCGTCAAATCGAGAATACTCTCGGGAGAACTCAAGCCCGGGGACAGGCTTCCGCCGGAGAGGGTGTTCTCCGAGGAGCTCGGGATGAGCAGGGGCTCCATCAATCAGGGAATAATGGACCTCGAGAGGATGGGCTTCGTGACGATTGTTCCGAGGAAGGGAACCTTCGTCGCACAGTACTCGAAGAAGGCGACGCCGGAGACGCTCGCGGCCATCATGAGCTACGACTCGGCCAAGGTCGACAGACGGCTCTTCAAGGACTTCATGGACCTGAGAATCCTCATCGAAAGGGAATGCACGAGACTTGCATGCGCATCCCTCACAGACGAGGGACTGGCACTTCTGGAGAAGAATACGGAAAGGATTGCGTCCTCGAAATGGGACGATGCCGTAGATGCACTCTACGAGTACCACAGAGGCATAACGGAAATCAGCGGCAACAGGGCCTACTACATGGTATTCCAGAGCTTCGAGAAGATGATAAGGAACCTCATAAAGGAACACTACAGAAGCGAGGAGGAGTTCAAGGCAGGACTTCCGATGTACCGTGAACTCACGGACGCGGTGAAGAGAAGAGACGCCTATGCCGCGGACATGGCGATGTACCGCCTGCTCGACCGTGCCTCGGAATATCTCAACGTCCACCTGAAGAAACAGGAAGACGACATAATCCTGTAAGAACAGTAAGGGCTCCCCTCCGGGAGCCCATATCTTTACATCATCGACGAACCGCCGGTGACTATCCAGCAGGCCATGGAAGCAATGAGGAGAGCTCCAGTGTAGACACTCCCCGTCCTGCGGTATGCATAAGTCCCGATGAGGCTGAATACGATTACCTGGGGCGCGAAGAGAATCAGAAGCGACATGAACGGGCCTCCGAACGTCGAGCCGAAGAGGACATCTGCACCGGGCCCGATGTTGAGGAAGAACGGGATGTACTCGAGAAGCACTATGATGAGAATACCTCCCACCATCATGAGAGCGTTCCTCCACCAGGAAAGCCAGAAGCCCTTTGCCCCATCAATGTACGTTGCAGGGCACCTCGAAGACGCCATAATCTTGCTGTTGTTCAGGATGAAGAAGAGAGCGAATACCGGAAGGTAAACACAGAACTGTCCCAGGCGTGTGATATCGAATGTTCTGAAGAACGGCCAGATGAATCTGAAGTCCAGGAGGAATGCCTTCTCGCATATGAGAAGGACTATGTACATGTAGAGGAGAAGACAGAATACGAGAAGCGCACATTTTCCCATGAGGCGCCAGCTCATCCTGTCAGGCTCGTCGGATGTGGCAAGCCCCATGCCGAGCCAGCGGTCGGTAATCCCCTTCTTTCTGTTCTTTCTGAGGCTGACGGCGGTAAGAACAACCATGATCAGTATCATCAGAAGATACCAGCTCAAGAATCCGTTGCCGACAGTCATGCGGAAGATGTTCTCCGGAAGCGGAAGAAGGCCGTGTCCGAGCTGTGTCATGAAGGGGTAAGTCGATGCCGCGATGAGCATCGTGATTACCGCTCCTCTCCACCACTTTCCGTTGCTCTTCATTCCTTCCTTCGACGGCAGTGTCTGCCTGACATTTCTGAAGAAAGGAGTCTCGAGAAGAATGTTCATGAGAGGAAGGGTGCTGAATACAGCACTGAGCATAGCCACGAGAACCAGTACTTCCTTGTACATCGCTATCTGGTTCGAGGGCGGGAGCGTCGTATCGAGACCGACGGCGGAGTCTATCCAGTCGATGGCCGCAGCGAGGCCGTGGCTGTTATGAGTCGTCAGACGATGGTTTGTATAAAGAAGTTCGATTCTTCTTGCCGTTCCGTCGGAGAAGGAACCGTAGGTGGTATTCCACGCGGCATTATCGGCAGAGGTGCCGAGGAACTCTGTTCTGAGGTCGCTTCTGAGAAGTGAATCATCGACTACCCTTCTGTAATCCCTGAAGTAGCTGAACTCATCCCACTTAGCCTGTAAAAGGAGTACGTTGTTGAAGCGGATATTCTCCGCGTCGTACGCCCTCTCTCTGAAGAGTTCCCCGCACTGGAGCACAACTGCCTTCGGGGCAATTTCTGTTCCGGAGAACTCGGCCGCGACTGACCAGCTTGACCATGTTCCCATCGAGTGGCCGGAGACGACAAGCCTCGACGAATCCACATTAGGCATAGCTGCAAGAAGAGCATAGGCGTAGTTGCCGCCCGAGGAGCTGTCTCTGAGCGTATTGCCGTCACTGTCAGTCGTATAGTGGGAATCGAAGAAACTGAGGTTCGAGAAGTTCATCATCACCCTATACCTTGTCTGACCGCCGATGGTCTTGAACGTGCCGTCCTCAACGCTGTCCTCACCGTAGTTGACGGTGACCTTGTGGTTGACATAGCCGCGGTTGACGAGTCCCGCCGTACTCGAGCCGTGCCCGTACTCGTCAAGGCAGAGCACGACGCACCCTCTCCGTGCGAGTTCTATTGCGTATGCCGCACATGTCTCATGGTCGTTCTGGTAGCCGTGAAGCAGCAGGACTCCCGGAGCCTTGCTGTCTGCACTTGCCGTGACGGGTGTGTATAGCTTGTACATGAGATTTCCCACATCCGTCTCTATCCAGCCCTCGGTGACGCTCACGCGTCCGTTACCGGTCTGGATCTTGTCGGCAGCTATCATCGAGCTGAAGATGACGAGAAGCAGAATCCCGAGAATGAGGAATGACCTCTTTGTTCCCTTTTTCATAATCTCTCCTTTGCAGAAATAATCTTACGGTTCCCTTTTCAGTTCTGACAAGAACAATCTCAGACGAGAAGAACCGTGAGTGCAATCAGAAGCTGACCGATGTAGTACGAAAGAAGGTTTATGGCCCTGAGAGGTTTGATCTTCTTACCGAAGCTGTAATAGATCATGATAAAGTCGCTGACGACGAAGAGAAGAGCACCGAGTGCGAATACAATCTCACTTCTCCCCGCTCCGTTCTTTATGATGAGCGTCAGAGCCGACGAGAACATCGCGATTACCACAACAAGATAGACCCAGCCGAATATCTTAAGGCCCCTGCTGGGTGCTGTTATCCTCTTCATGAGAGGTGGAATCGCACTGAGAGATATCACGGCAGTGATGCCGATTGCAATCATGACAATCGCACTGTTGCGGTCAAGCAGTGCTGCAATATAGAGAAAGTGCCCCGAGAGGAAGAAGAGGATGCCGACGGCGAATACCTTCATCGAGAGCGTGCCCTTCACGCAGTTACGCATGTTTAAAAAGATATCACCCAGCATCCCGAGCACGAGGCCGATGAGAACAAGAAGGCCGAAAGTCGAAGACCTTTCAATATAACATACGACGCCGAGAATGACGAAGAAGAGCGACGCCAGCCCCTTGAGGACAGTCGCCTTCACCATCTTTCCCGCATACTCCGTTCTTATGAACCAGATGTCAACAAGTAATCCTATAACCGAAATGAGAGCAACCCTGAGTGCCATAACTCCCTCCTTTCTTTATTCTGAAGCATCCCGGGAGAAAGTCAAACAGAAAAGAAAAACGGGAAAATCCTTAACAAAGTCTAAAGAATACACAATTTAAACACATCGTCCCACTTCCAATTCTGTCGGACTCTGAATTAAACTTTCCGAAACAGGAGACAAACAAAATGAAGAAATTATCCATTGTCTTATTAATAATGATCATCACAGTCACAACTGTCTTTGCAGGAAGCCTTCCCCAGGAAGTCATCGCTATCAGAGCAACAGGCGACTACAGAAAGATGACAACAACAGGTAAGAGCACCGAGTCTGTCAACACACTTATGGGTGCAGGTATCGCATTCGACTATGACTACTACCTCAACAGCTATGTAGGTCTCTTCACAAATCTTGGAATCACAGTTCCTCTCAAGGCAGACAACGACGGCTATGCACTCGAATTCGACGAAAGAGATTTCCCTGTCTATGCACAGTTCGGTGTTGTCGGAAGAGTTCCCATGACAAGCAACGCAGGCCTTGACCTCAGACTCGGCTTCGGTGTCACATACGACAAGGCAACAACATACTCGAACCCGACCACAGTAGTTTCAACACCTTATGCATACTATATAATCTACAGCGACACATCATTCTACAAGGTTGAATTCCAGTCAGTTGCAGGCCTCGGCGTCTACATGAACATCGACAGCGAAGGTTCCTTCGGTATCAGAGCAGGCGCAATGGCTGCTGCTACATTCTACACAGGAATCTACAGAGACAACGGCTCAAGATACAGCACGGAAGTTGCCGATCTCAAGAGAGTCGGTTTCGAAGTCCAGCCTTATATCGGCTTCACAATCGGCTTCAACGATTACAACTGATAGAAAGTTCTGATTCTGTCATCAGCCTCCGTTCGCGGAGGTTGTTTTTTTGAGGTACTCCACCCCTACTCTCTTCGTGAGCCATACCCCGTTCTTCGAGAGGAAGAACTCATAGCCGTCACGGCTCATACGGCCGCTCTCGACAGTATAGACGACGGGTCTGCCGTGCCTCGAGCCGACGGAGAGTGCAGTTTCGTAAGATGCTGAAAGATGGACATACAGCCTCGATTTCGGGATAAGCCCTATTTCGTCAATGGAAACGACGAACTTCTCCCCCGTCCCGTGATAGAGAATCTCGGGAGGAACAGCTTTCTCGAGTTCGACGTCGACGTCAATCGAGTGGCCCTGGTTCGCCCTGATGAGCGTCCTGTCGTCGTTGAACGTGTAACGCTGCTTGTTGTCGAGTCTCACGATTTCCTCAAGAAACTCCTTCGTTATTCCGAGTTTTGCAATGAGCTCATCAATCTTCGCCCAGCCGTGTTCGTCGAGCGTAATACCGATGACGGAGGGATTGTGGCGCAGAATCAGGGCAATGAACTTCCCGGTCGATATCCTGTCTGTCGTATCGAATGTGCGCTTCTTCCTGCCGTCCCTTACTTCCATCACTACTCCATTACAAGGAGCAGTATATCATCAAGAAGGGAGAAAAGACCCGAAAGTATCACTTTCCTGGCCAAATTTCACAATTCATCCTTGCTATTCTATATATGCACACCCGTGACGGTGGACGGTTGGCCCTCAATGTTTGTGTAATCGGACATTGAGAGGTGTTATGGACATGAGTACGTTTGAGACAGTGATGATTGTGTTGAACATCATCACAATATGCATTCTTATAATTGAAAATAATAACCGTTCCTAACTAGCACTTAGAAACGGCTTTTAAAAAGATTTTGTTGAAGAGGGCTGACCGTTCACCGGGTGTGCCCCTCTTAATCTGAATATACTTCACTTCAGTTCAAAAGTACAGTCTCAGATGTTGCTCATCGTCCTTCCCTTGCCGGCAAGGGATTCGAAGTCTGATGTGAATGCTCTGACAGCTTTCTCGATCTCTTCATTCTTCACAAGACCGTCGATGACAGAAGGCGCCAGAGTTGCGGCTCCGATGCCGTACTCGCAGAGCTCAAGGACCTGCATGGAGTTCTTGAAAGAGGCTGCAAGAATCTTCGTTTCATAGCCGTGATTCTCGAAGATGTTCTGCATCTTCTTCACGCTCTCGACTCCGTCGTAGCCGAGGTTGTCTATCCTGTTGACGTAAGGCGCAACATAGAGGGCACCGCATTTTGCACATAGGTATGCCTGAAGCGGAGTGTAGACAGCAGTTCCCGTTACCCTGTAGCCCTTCTCGGAGAGCATCTTCATAGCTTTGAAACCTTCCTTCACGGCAGGAATCTTGATGAATGTGTTCTTTCCCGTCTCCCCGACGATTCTCATTGCGTCAGCAAGCATGCCTGAAGCCGTATCTGCAACAGTCTGGACATGGAGGTCCCGCTCTCCGATGTATTCCCTGATTTCCCTCAGCACCTCAAAGGGAGGACGCTTGACAGAAGCAAGGATTGAAGGATTGGTCGTGACGCCGTCTATGGGATAATACTCACAGAGTCTCTTTATTTCGTTTATGTCTGCCGAATCGATTAGAAGTTTCATACTTCTGAGTATAGAGCGCGGCAAAGAAAAACGCCACCTCAAATATTCATGAGATGGCGTATTACGCGACAGCGTATAACTCAGAGACTGTTCCCGATACCGAAGTCATCGGAAAGATTGACTTCCGCATCCTCCGCCGTCGTTGTTGTCGCAAGAGAAACGAAGTCTGTCATCCAGATGCTCTGGTCGAGTCCCGCAAGAAGAGCGGGAACGTTGACAACCACTGCATCCTTTCCGAACGGGATGTTGAGCTTGATCTTGTGGACAACCTCTTCTCCGCCCTTCTTCTCCGTTACGGTGAGGTTGAGGGTATGGGACTGTCCCATGAAGTCAATCTCTCCTCTCTCCCTCTGATAGAGCTTCTTGGTTTCACCGTTCTGATTGACGAACTCAATCTTGTAAAGGGCACTGACCTTTCCGCCATCGTACTCAAGAGCCTTATTGTCGATGTAAACGATGTGCTTGCGTCCGATGAATACCATGACGACTGCAATCACGATGAGAAGGAGTATGGTTGCTGTCCTGAACCAGAATGTCTTGTTTAGCTGAATCTTCATGTTATGCCTCCACACTGCTCTCTTTCTGTGCTGCGGCAAGCGCTGCACCGCCCTGGCTCTTCACACGACGCTTCTTGCTTTCATACATGGCAAGAGCAAGCGTGATGACGCCGTAGGATGCGAATACCCTGAAATACTCACCGATCATCGAGTCACCCGTAATGACCGTACCGGTCGTCGGTGCGACGATGAACATGAGGTGGAAGAGCGTAACACCGAGGAACACGTTTCCGATTGACGCCTTATCGACAGATGCACCGCCGACGAGGAGTGCAGCAATGCAGAACATACCGATCT